>NZ_CAAAFR010000176.1:0-19036 GCF_900634745.1 Protofrankia symbiont of Coriaria ruscifolia | reverse complement strand
CCTGTTCGTGTAGTTGGAATCTCCCTCGTTCACGAGGGGGAGGACGTCAAATAGCACGACCGTGCGGGTGCACTGAGGTCGCAGTGGTGACGAACGCGGCCGAACGTGAAGGCGACGGAGCACAGGCGAGTGTCGGGGCGAGGGCGGCGTGAGGGCGGCCGATGTGCGGACGGCCCGGCGCCGCGTGTTGGACCTGCTTGAAGGCGACACCGCCCACGCCCTGGTGCCCGCAAATGGCCCGCCGGTGCCGCCGGGGGTCTGGCGCGGCATGGTGCTGGCGGCGCTCTCCGCTCGGCCGGCAACGCTGCTGCAGACAGACGCCGGGGTGACACCCGGGGAGGCCGCTGCCTTCGGTGCGGGGGTGCGGGCGGCACTGGACGCCGTCGTGCTGGCAATGGACGCCGAAGCGACCCGTAGGCGGACCTGGGCCGCTCCGGCGGACGGCCCGAAGGCGAACGCTCCCGCAGCAGTGCTGGGTGACCCGGCACCGGGAGTGGAGCCGGGACGGCTGGTCGTGGTCGACGGGGACGGCGCGGGAGATCCCGGCGAGCAGCGCGAGGGTCTGGAACAGGCCGATCACGCCGGCTTCCCGGTAGGCGAGCCGGTCGAGGCTGCGGTGCTCGGACACCACAAGGCCGCTGCGACGGGCCGTCGCAGCGGCCGGCGGTGGTCCGGCTGACCGGCGGGACGGTGGCCTGTGCGGGACCGGCGAGCGGGAGAGTCGCCGACTCGGCCTCGGCCCTGGCCCGTTGTTCGCCGGCGCGTTGTTCGCTGCGGCGGCGCAGCCGTTCTCCGGTGAGCAGGATCACCCCGTTGACGGTGAGGAACAGTGCGGCGGCGAGCGGTTTGGCGAACAGCGTGCGGAAGGTGTGCTCCAGTGCCAGGCCGGTTATTCCGACGGGGACGGTCGCGGCCACGATCAGCCAGGCGAGCCGCTGCGACGACGTCTCGACGCGCCGGGTGCGCAGTGTGGTGAAAAAGGCCTTGATGAGGCGAGCCCAGTCGGAGCGGAAAAAGATCAGGAGGGCGGCGGCGGTGGCCACGTGCAGCGCGACGACGAACGCCAGGTAGGGCGAGCCCTCGCTGTTGCCCGACGCGTTCTCGGTCACCAGGTGCTGCCAGGACCCACCGATCAGCGCCGGTACCAGCACCGAGTGACCCAGACTGAAGACCGGGAACAGCTCGGTGATTCCTTGTAGGAGTCCGATAACGCCTGCTTGCAGGTACGTCAGCTCATGCACGACCGCGTCTCCGCTCGTCGGAGCGGCTCGCCCGCCAGCCGCTGAGTTGACGCAAGCGCTCCCGGACGGGCGCCGTGCCGGTCGGTTTTTCCGCCTCGTGTGGGGTTCAGGTGGTGTCGAAGCAGCCGTCGAACTCGAACACCGGGTTGACCACGTCCCTGCCGGTAGCGGTCCGTATGGTGAGCGGGCCGACGATTTTGCTGGGGCCGCCGGCCTGGTAGCAGCCGTTGGAACGGACCTGGAGCTCGAACTTGCCGTCCTGGGTCTTCCCGGCCGCGTCGGTCCAGCCGACCTGGCAGACCCAGTCGCTGCCGGCGCCCTTGTCCTGCGATCCCGGAGTGCTGCGGTGGCAGCTGGGTGTGGCGGCGACGGCGGCCGGGGTGAGTCCGGGATGGCCGAGCAGGGTCTGCTGTTGGACGTAGAGGTTGGCGAAGACGGGGCCGAGGGAGCCCTCGACGCGGGGTCGGGTGACGTCGGTGGCGCAGCCGGCGAGGGCGGCGGTCAGCGTGGTCACGGCGCCGGCGGCGACGGCCGCGCGGAGCAGCCGGCCGGCGGTGGGACGGTGCATGGCGGGTCAGCCTCCGGTGATGTCGCGGCGGCGCAGCGCCGTGTAGGCGATGGCCAGGCAGATGAGGATGTAGCCGACGCTGACGAGCGTGCCGTCGCGCAGCGGCCCGTAGTACGGATGCGCGGCGAGCAGGCCGTGCCAGGCGTCGAACGGGGTGACCAGCAGCAGGCGGCGGATGGTGTCGGCGCCGTTGAGGAAGGAGTAGAGCTGCATGACCAGCCCGAGGATGATCGGTCCGACGATCCCCATCGGGCTGCTGCGGGTCAGCACCGACAGCATGATCCCCAACGCGGTGAAGCCGAGCAGTGGTGGCAGCGCGCTCGCCCAGGCGGCGAGGACCAGCCCGGCGGTGCGTCCCGACGGCAGCAGGGTGCCTGACAGGCTCTCCAGCGGCTGGTGGCCGACGAGGAGCACGCCGGCGGCCAGGCAGCTCAGCGCGAGGACGGCGAGGACGAGTATTGCGAAGGTGGCCGCGGCCAGCGTCTTGGCCCAGAAGATCTGGGTGCGGCTGTGGGAGCGGGTCAGGATCGTCTTCCAGGTGCCGTGCTGGTCCTCACTGGCGAAGATGTCACCGGCGACCAGGCTGGTCAGCAGCGGGAACACCCACTGGGCGGCGAAACCGAGAACGAGCAGCGGGGTCGCGAACCCGCTGGCGTGCACCCACCGGCCGTAGAGGGTGTCCTTCGGCAGCCGGTCCTGTCGATCGAGAAGCACCACGAACACGAACGGCGCGACGAGGCAGACGGCGAGCGTGGCGCGGGTGCGGGCCTGAGCGGCGAGTTTCGTGATCTCCCACCGGTAGGCGGTGACCACCCGGCCGCGGCCGACCGGCCGGGGATGGGCCGTCGCGGGCGGTACCGGGGCTGTGGCGGTGGTGGCTGGGGTGGTCACGAGGTCACTCCGGTGAGGGTGTCCGGCTGGGTCTGGGCGGGCGCGTCGAAACCGGCCTCCGGGCCGGTTTCGGTAAGCATGAAGAACAGCGACTCCAGCGGCGCGATCTCCAGGTGAAGGACGCGGACCGCCAGGTTGGACCGGCCGAGCGCGATGATGTAGGCGTCCGCGTCGGCCGGCTGGGCGCGCAGCGCCAGGCCGCCGTCCGGGTGGGCGGAGACGGCCACGGCCCGATGGCCGGCGGCCAGCCGCAGCGCCTGCGCGTCGTCGCTGGTCATCAGCCGATGGGACGGGTCGGGGGCCTGGGCGCGTAGCCGGTCGATCGAGCCGTGGTAGACCACCCGGCCGGTGCGCATGATGGTGACGTTGTCGCAGATCTCCTCGACCTCGTCCATGTTGTGGCTGCTCAGCAGCACGGTCAGCCCACCCGCGGCGAGCCGTGTGACCAGGGCGCGCATGTCCCGGATGCCGGCGGGGTCCAGGCCGTTGGCTGGCTCGTCGAGGACGAGCAGCCGCGGGTCGCGCAGCAGGGAGGCAGCGACCCCGAGGCGCTGACGCATCCCGAACGAGTAGCCCCCGACCTTGTCGCCCGCCCGTCCGGCGAGGTCGACCACGTCGAGGACCTCGTCGATCCGGCTGTCCGCCCCGCCGCCGTCGAGGCCGGCGAGCAGCGCCAGGTTCCGCCGGCCCGACAGATACGGGTAGAAGCGGGGGCTTTCGATGAACCCGGCGACCCCGTCCAACATCGCCGGGCCCGCCTCACCCCACGTGCGGCCGAACACCCGCAGGGTCCCCGCATCCGGACGGATCAGCCCGAACAGCATCCGCAGGAACGTCGTCTTCCCCGCGCCGTTCGGACCGAGGATCCCGTACACCTCCCCGACATCCACCCGCAGATCAACATGATCCACGGCGGTGAGACCACCGAAACGTTTGACCAGACCGGAAGCCTCCACCGCCGGAACACCGATCGCCATGCGCTCTCCCATCGAGTAGCTATCTACTACTAGATGAATAGTAGATGATGGTCGGGGCAGCCCACCGATGGGCCCGCCCCTGGGCCCGGTCGCCGGAAGGACCGGTACCCGGAGCACTCAGCAGCAGGTGTGGCACGCAGGGCTCTGCTACTCGGCTGTCCTACTATCAGTCTGGTAGTAGCGAGGAGGATGCGACATGGCCAGGAGACCGAGGCGGGAGCCGGGAGCGCTCGAACGGGAGGTCCTCGCCGCGATCGCGGCGGCCGGCCGGCCACTCACCCCGGCCGAGACGCTCGCCGAACTCGCCGAACTCGGCGAACCGCTGGCCTACACCACCGTGATGACGACCCTCGCCCGCCTGCACGCCAAGGGCGCCCTGACCCGGGCGCCCGCCGGCCGCTCCTACGCCTACGCCCCGGCCACCGCCCCGGACTCCCTCGACGCCGCGCTCACCGCCCGGCAGATGACCCGCCTGCTGGGCGCCGGCGCCCACCGGGCCGAAACTCTGGCCCGCTTCGTCGCGGACCTGCGTCCCGAGGACGAACAGCTCCTCATCGACATCCTCGCCACCCACCAGCCGGACGCCGACAACACCGACGGCCGGACCCGGCGATGACGGCCGTCGCGCTCACTCCGTTCGTCTCCAGCCTGTTGCTAGCCCTCGGCGGTGGCTGGCTCGGCCGGCGGCTGCCGCCGGCCGCCGCCACCCGGCTGCTCACCGCCGCCTGCCTCGTGACCGCGCTGGCCACCGGTTTCATCCTGTCGGTCGCAGCCTTCACCCTGCTCGCCCCGATGCCCGTACTCGCAGCGGTCGGGCACTGGTCGGCCACCGTGGTCCGCGGCCGCGACCCGCTGCCCGCCCCCGCCGGACTGGTGCCGGCTGCCGTCGTCGCCGGGCTGCTCGCCGCGGCCACCCGCCGGGCCGTCGCCGTCGGCCGGGACCTGGCCGCCGCGGAACTCACCTGCCGCCGGCTCGGCCCCGCCCCCACCGGCCTCGTCATCGTCGACGACGACCACCCCGACGCCTACACCCTGCCCGGACTCACCGGCCGGATCGTGGTGTCCACCGCGATGCTGCGCGCGCTACCCGCAGACGAACGCCGAATCCTGCTCGCCCACGAACACTCCCACCTCCGCCACCGCCACCACGCCTACACCCAGCTCGCCGACCTCGCCGCCGCCGCCAATCCGCTGCTGCGGACCTCCGCCGCCGCCGTGCGCCGCGCCGTCGAACGCTGGGCCGACGAAGACGCCGCCGTGACCGCCGACAACCGCGCTGTCGCTGTCCGGGCTCTGGCCCGCGCCGGCCTGGCCCGCGCCGGCACAGGGGCCATACCGACCGCGGCGCTCGGCGCCGTGCATACCGACCTCGCCCATCGGGCACGGGCACTGCGGGAGCCACCGCCGAAACCGCGGCCCGTCCTGGCCCTCACGCTCGCCGCGCTCATCCTGGCCACCGCAGCCGCCGCCGTCGACACCTCTCACGCTACCGAACACCGGTTTGAACGCGCGCAAGCGACGTTCGCGCACCGGACCTGACCGGTCGCACGCGGGCCGAAGTGGACCGTTCCCGCTTTGGTGGACACCCGATGTAGCTGCCCGATTCATCAGGAGTACGAGAAATGGGTGCGACACGCCGGGCATTTACGCCGGAGTACAAGGAGCAAGCGGTAGCTTTCGTCATCGACGGTGGTCGCTCGATCGCCGATGTCGCCCGGAACATCGGCGTACATGAGATGACTCCCGGTAAGTGGGTGAAGGTGGCGCGAGACGCCGCGGAGTCCGGGAAAGCCCCAGACGCACCGTTGAGCGAGTCCGAGCGAGTCGCGCTGATCCGGTTGCGGACCGAGTCCACGGACGACAAGTCCACCATCGCTGAACTGCAGATGCAGGTCGAGTTCGCAAAAAAGTAGCGACCTGCTTCGCGCAAGGAAATTCGCGCAAGGAAAGCAGTGACATTCGCTGCCATCGCGGACTGGGCTGCCTCCGACGAGTTCCCCGTCGCGTTCATGTGCACCGAGCTCGGCGTGTCCCGCTCGGGCTGCTACGCCTGGCGTGGCGGCGCACCCAGCCGCCGGTCCCTCGACGACACCACCTCCACCACCCTGATCAAGAAGATCTGCGCCGACGGGCGCGGCAACCCCGGCGTCCGCCGGGTCCGCGCAGCCCTGGCCGCCTGCGGCCACCGGCTGTCCCACAAGCGGGTCTGGCGCCTCATGAAAGCCGCCGGCCTGCACGGACGCCACCCGAAAGCGTGGAAACGCACCACGATCGGCGGCGACCGGCCCGTGCCGGCACCGGACCTGATCGGCCGCGACTGCACCGCCGCCGCGCCCGACACCCGCTGGTGCGGCGACGTCACCTCCGTCAAGACCTGGGACGGCTGGGCCTCCGTCGCCACGGTGATCGATCTGTACTCCCATGCCGTGGTGGGCTGGGCCGTCGCCGACCACATGCGCACCAGTCTCGTCACCGACGCCCTCGACATGGCCATCGCCGGCCACCGGCGGGAGTCATCTTCCACTCTGACCGCGGCAGCCAGTACACCTCCAGCGCCTTCGACGCGTACTGCAGACAGAACAACGTCCGATGTTCCCTGGGCCGGACCGGGATTTGTTACGACTGCGAGCATCAACGCCGTCTCGGAATCTTTCTTCGCGACCTACAAGAACTAGAGTTTCGCAGTTTTCTTGATCGCTTCCCGGCGGGTGGCGAGATGCATTGAGTCAACTCATTGATCGGATGAGTTGTGTCCAGGTGTGGCATGGC
Organism: Protofrankia symbiont of Coriaria ruscifolia; assembly: GCF_900634745.1. NCBI lineage: Bacteria > Bacillati > Actinomycetota > Actinomycetes > Frankiales > Frankiaceae > Protofrankia > Protofrankia symbiont of Coriaria ruscifolia. The sequence goes on along the minus strand of NZ_CAAAFR010000176.1, from coordinate 12,590 downwards.
TGTGGCGTGCCGGTAAGGGAAGCAGGCTGCCCGACGGGAGCATCGACGCTTCCTAAACCAGCTCGAAAGAGTGGACGTCGATGCTCCCGGATCTGACTGTACCGTCCTCCCTGGCGGTTCTCCTGGCCGATTTCCGGCCGTGTTTCACCGCGCCGACGTTCCAGGTGTTCCGTGCCCTGGTCTGCGGGATGCTCGCGGCCACCGGCCGGCGCACGGTCTGCGGGATGCTCGTGGGCGCCGGGCTGTCGCGGGTCTGGCCGCACGACCGGGCGCACCGGTTCTTCGCCGGCGCGGTCTGGTCGGGCGACGAGGTCGGCCTGGTGCTGGCCCGCCTGGTGGTGCGCCTGCTCGTCCCCTCCGGGGCGCCGGTGACCGTCGCCGTCGACGACACGCTGTTCCACCGCCGGGGGAAGAAGGTGTGGGCCGCCGGCTGGTTCCACGACGGCTCCGCGCCCGACGCCCGCCAGATCGGCCACGGCAACAACTGGGTGATCTGCGGGATCGTCGTCACCGTGCCCATGCTGGACCGGCCGGTGTGCCTGCCGGTGCTGGCCCGGCTGGTCTGCAAGGGCACCACGTCCGCCTCCCGGCTGTGGCTGGCCGCCCGCATGGTCGAGAAGCTGGCCGCCACCCTGCCCGGGCGCACGGTTCACGCGGTCGGCGACGCCGCCTACGCCGGCGACGAGCTGCGCACCCTACCCACCTCGGTGACCTGGACCACCCGGCTACGCAAGGACGCAGCCCTGTTCCGCCTCGCCCCGCCGCGCACCGGCCGGCGTGGCCGGCCGCGGAAGAAAGGCGACCGGCTCGGCAGCCTCGCCCAGCTCGCCGCCGGCACCGCGTTCACCCCGGTCACCGTCACCCGCTACGGACGCACCGCGGTCGTGCACGCCGCAACCGTGCACTGCCTGTGGTACGGGGTGTTCGCCGCCCGCCCGGTCACCGTCGTGCTCGTCCGCGACACCCCCGACCGCACCGGCACCTACGACCTGGCCCTGGTCACCACCGACACCCTCACCAAACCCGCGCAGATCATCGGGCGGTACGCCGCGAGATGGTCCATGGAGGTCGCGATCGCGGACGCCAAGCAGATCTTCGGCGTCGGACAGGCTCGCAACCGGGCCAAGGCCGCGGTAGAACGCACCGTCCCGTTCGGCCTGACCTGCCAGACCCTGACCACCGTCTGGTACGCCCTCGCCGGCCACCACGCCGACGACGCCACCGACCACCACACCCGCGCCCCCTGGTACACCACCAAGACCCGCCCCTCCACCGCCGACATGGCCACCAAGCTCCGCCGCGTCCTCATCGCCGCCAAATATCAGCTCACTCGCCCCGAACCACCAACCCCAGCAGAAATCCACACCCTCCGCCTGGCCTGGGACACCGATGCCGCGTAACTACGAAAGTCGAGACAAGAAGGAACTCGTCCACACCCGCCCCTGGCCCACCCTGGCCGACCTGAAAAAAGAGACCGCCGACTGGATCGAGAACTAATTCAACGCAACACGCCGCCATTCCACCCTCGAATACTTGACACCCACGGAATACGAACTAGGATACAGAAATATCAGCCAACTGGCAGCCTAAAAGGGCGTCCAGAAAAGCGGAAACACTCCATTATCCAGGGATTTCTTATCCAGGGATTTCGGACGGTGGGAAAACAATTCTTACGGTGGAATGCGCTGACGGTGGAACACGTCCCGACAGTCCCCGAACCGATGCCGGGCTCGGGGACGAACCGATCATGAATCTACCGTGACCGCGCCCGGTCGCGCCGGCTGTGGCTGTGGCTGTGGCTGTGGCTGGTGCGGTCGGTTGCGGATGCCCGCGCACAGCAGGGCCGAGAGGGCTGCCACGGCCGCCATCACATACCAGACGCGGTGGAAGGCGTCGAGCGCGGAGGCGGTGGACGGCGTGCCGAGGACGGCGACGAACACCGACACCCCGAGCACGGCGCCGAGCTGCCGGAACGAGGAGTTGATGGCGCTGCCCACCCCGAACCGGGACGGCGGCAGCGACGCGACGGCCGCGCTGCCGAGCGTGGTGAAGGTCAGCCCGATGCCGACGCCGGTGAGCATGGCGGCGGGCAGCCAGTCGGTGACGTAGTGCGGTGTGCTCCCGACCCGGGTGGCGAACAGCAGCAGCATCGCCGCGGCGAAGGCCACCGCGCCGGGGACGAGGACCGCGCGATGGCTGAAGCGGTCGGCCAGCGCTCCGGCCAGCGGGGCGATGGCGCCGGCGACCAGCGGACCCGGGGTCACCGCCACGGCGCTGCGCAGCACTGACCAGTGCCACACCGTCTGCAGGAAGATGATGTTCGCCAGGGTGACGGCGAAGAAGGCCATGGCGAACGTCAACATCCCGGCGTTCGCCACACTGTAGGAGCGGACCCGGAGCAGGCTGAGGTCGACGGCGGGGCGGGCGGCGTACCGCGTCCGGATGACGAACAACGGCAGGCCGAGTGCGGCGGTGAGGAACGCGCCGAGAACGCGGGGGTCGTCCCAGCCCCATTGCGGTCCCTCGACGATGCCGAGTGCGGCGGCGCCGAGCGCGACCGTCATGAGGACGACGCCGAGCGGGTCGGGGACGCCGGTGGCGTTCTCGTCCCGGCTCTCCCGCAGCACCCGCGCGCCGAACACAGCGGCCAGCAGGCAGATCGGCACGTTGACCAGGAACACCCAGCGCCAGGACAGGTACTGGACGAGCAGCGAACCCATGGTCGGTCCGCTGGCCGCGGCCAGCCCTCCCATCGCCCCCCAGACACCGACAGGACCAGCGCGTAGGCGTTGAGGACCCAGGACAGGCCCGCGGTCGTGGTGCGGAAGCTCCTGGTGATCGACTCGAACGCGACGTTGACGATCGTCGAGTCCAGGAAGACGACGAACACGCCGACCGAGGTGACGGCGAGGACCGCGCGGGCACGCCCGGTGTCGGGCGTCTGCTCCTCGCCGGTGGGGGCTGACGACAGTTTCCCGGTGGGGGCTGACGATGGTTCGACCGACGGCTCGACCGATAGCACCGACGGCTCGACCGATAGCACCGATGGTTCGACCGATAGCACCGATGGTTCGGCCGACGGTGCGACCGGTAGTTCGGGCGATGGCTCGGCCGACGGCTCGCCGGTGGTGGTCGATACCGCTGGGTTGCTCACTGCTGCTTCTGCCGGTGGAGGTGAAGACGGTCCGCGGTCCTGTCGAGTTCGGCGGCGATGGTCGCGCTGTCGTAGGTGCCGCCGGGGATGGTGATGCGGCTGATCAGCGCGGAGCCGAGGCCCGCCATCCGCACGGTGTGGTCGACGAAGTCCTCGATCGGGGGCCATCCGAGGTCGGGTTTGCTCAGCAGCAGCGACACGCAGCCGTGGACGGCGGCCCACAGGCTCAGCGCGAGTGGGCACGGCTCCCCGTGGAACACCCCGGCGTCCACGCAGCCCCGGACGACACGGGTCATCTGCTCCAGCGCGGCCTGGGCGGCCGTCGTCTGCGCGGCTGTTCCGACTGCCCCGGCCGTGTCGGCTGCCCCGTTTGTTCTGGCTGTTCCGGCTGGGGCGCCTGCACGCCCCTCTCCACGGGTGAGAGGACGACCCATCATCAGCAGCCGGTACTGGACGGGATGGTCGAGCCCGAACCGGACGTATGCCATGCCGCACCGCCGCAGGGCGTCCAACGGGTCTGCCACGCCGGCCGTGGCGGCGGTCAGCCGCTCGTCCAGGTCCCCCCAGACTTTCAGGCACACGGCGTCCAGGAGTGCGGCCTTGCCGGCATAGTGCAGGTAGACCGACGGGGTCGTCACGCCTGCTCTGCGGGCGACCGCGCGTACGGTGACGGCCTGTTCGTCCTCGGCCTCGACCAGTAGGGCCTCGGCCGCGAACAGGATCTCTTCGGCCAGCCGCCCACCCTCACCCCGGCGGGCCCTCGTCCGTCCGGTCGAGACCATGGACGAAGGTTGCCAGCGTTAACTTAACCCTGTCAACTCATGCTGTAGCTTCCTCATGGTTCCGGCGGTCCGGTGAGATCCGGTACGGGGAGATCGTCTCCTCGCCGGGCGCGAGCCGTGGAAACGGTGGATGGGCCGTGGAAACGGTGGATGAACTGTGGAAATCGGACGTAATTCGTGCGATGAGGATCGGACCGATCGGATATGGGCTATGGTCGGCGTGTCGCCGGGGTGAAGAGATCCCTTTATTCAGAAAAACAACGGGCTTGTTCCCAAACATCCGCCGCGGCTGAAATAGACCCTGTCGGGGTATTCCGGTGGAGTGGGCCGGTTGGCGGATCGAGAACACTGAATTGATGGATCTATCGTCTCGGGTTGACTCTGCCCAGGAGTGAAGTAGGTTTATCACTACAAATAGCTGGCTCGATGTGGAGGTACTCGTATGGAGCAGCAGCAGGCACAGGAGCTGGAACAGCGGCTGCGGGAGAACTGGGGGCAGATCCGCCATCAGATTCTTGACCGGTTCGTCCAGGTCAGCACAGCGGATCTGGAAGCCGCCTCCAACGTCAACGACCTTGTGCGACGGATTGCGGACAGGTCGCACCACACCGAGCCCTACGTCGAGACACGACTGCGCGAACTCGTCGGCGTCACGGCGGGAGGCGCGCAGGCCGAGGGTGAGGGCGCACAGCCGACCGCCGAGGCGGAGGGCACCCAGCCGGCCGCGGAGGCAGAAGGCGGGCAGTCGACCGCCGAGGCGGAGCAGGGCGGCGAGACGAGGGGCTTCGAGCAGCCTCCCGAACCGCTCGGTGGGCCGCGGCAGCCGTTCGGAGGGTCGGAAAACTAGCAGGAAAACCAGTAACCGGGTTTCCTTGACCGGGCTCTGAGGAGTGAAAGGGTGGCGGCCACGTCGCACTGACTGCTCTTGACCGGATTTCCTGACCGCCGTCGCGGGAGCATGTTTGCGAGGAAGGTGTTTTCCGGGGAAATTCCTGACGGGAGCGGGCCTGCCGGAGGGTGTCTGCCGGGAGCCGGTACGAAGGATTTTCCGGGAGCCGGTGCGAAGGGCACCGCGGTGCGGCGTCGCGGGCGTTCCGTGTCACCGCCGTGGGCGATGCGGCGATGACACGGAACTCGGCGGTAAAACGGGCGGTGCCTTGCCGGACCACGGTGCCCGATCGTCCGGGCGGAATCGGACATCCAAAGCCGTCCTGAGCGTTTCCGGAAATTCGTGTTCGGGAGAAAACTTGTGCTCGGGAATCGTTGGTTGATCAGGTCGGACCCGCACCGGCCGGTATCCACCGGCGGGGCTCTGCATGTCCAGCGGACCCCCGTGGCGAAATGTTGCTTATGTTGCTTGTAGGAAAATATAGCTTGTAGGGAAGTGCTGCCTGTAGCGGGACTTGTAGCAGGGCCTACAGCGCTACAGCGGAATGTTGCTGTGGCCGCCCCGGCGTTCGTCCGCGGTGGAGAAAGTCTGTACGAGGGCGCGGCGGGTGTGGGCCGGGTCGATGACCTCGTCGACGACGCCGAGGGAGATGGCGCGATCGACGCCACCGGCGACCCGTTCGTGTTCGGCGATGAGCTGCGCGCGCAGCTCCTCCCGGTGTCCGTCGGCGGCGGCCAGTTTCTTGCGGTGCAGGATCCCGACGGCGGCCTCCGCCCCCATGACGGCGACCTCGGCCTGCGGCCAGGCGTAGACGGCTGTGGCGCCGAGGGAGCGGGAGTTCATGGCGATGTACGCCCCGCCGTAGGACTTCCGCGTGATCAGGGTGACGCGGGGCACCACGGCCTCGGCGAAGGCGTGCAGCAACTTCGCGCCCCGCCGGACCACGCCGTCCCATTCCTGCCCGACCCCGGGAAGATAGCCCGGCACATCGACGACGACCAGCAGCGGTACGCCGAAGGCGTTGCACATGCGCACGAACCGGGCAGCCTTCTCCGCGCTCAGCGAATCCAGGCAGCCGCCCTTGCGTATCGGGTTGTTGGCGATGACACCCACCGTGCGCCCGCCGAGGCGGCCGAGACCGATCACGATGTTGGGCGCCCACCGGGGCTGCAGCTCCTCGAAGGAGTTCCACGGCCCGGCGGTGTCGAGGATCTCCAGGAGCAGCGGGCGGACGTCGTAGGCGCGCCGCGCCGTCTCGGGCAGCAGCCCGCGAAGATCCTGGTGGTCGTCCACCGCGTCCGGGTCGAAGCGTCCGGGCCGGGTGAGCAGTCCGGTGATCCGGCGGGCCCGGACGAAGGAGTCGTCCTCGGTGTCGACGGTCACGTGAGCGACACCGGACTTGCGGCCATGCGCGTCGACTCCGCCGAGGCCCTCCATGTCGATCTGCTCGCCGGTCACGCCGCGCACGACGTCGGGCCCGGTCACGAAGATCCGGCCGGACGTCGACATGATCACTATGTCGGTCAGCGCGGGACCGTAGGCGGCGGCGCCGGCCGCCGGACCCAGCACCACCGATATCTGCGGCACCTTGCCCGAGGCCCGGGTCATGGCCGCGAACATCCGGCCGGCGCCGTCGAGGGACTCGACCCCGTCCGCGAGCCTGGCGCCGCCGGAATGCCACAGGCCGATCACTGGGCAGCCCTCGCGCACCGCCGTGTCGATGGCCTCGACGATGTGCCGGGCACCCCCCAGGCCGAGGGCGCCACCCATCACCGTCGCGTCGGTGCAGTAGGCGACGACGGCGGCACCGTCGATCCGGCCGCGGACGGCGTGGACGCCGGTGTCGTCGTCGGGGTGCAGCGCAGTCACGGAGTCCGCGTCCAGCAGCCGCGACAGCCGCACCACGGGTGTTCGATGATCGACCTGGATGCTGTCGGCGGCGATCCTGGGAACGGCGATCCTGGGAACAGCGGCCTCGGAACGGACCGTCAATCCCGTCATCTCCTGCCTCCTCCTGTGAACTCCGGTGAATCCGGTGAATTGAATCCGGTGAATCCGGTGAGCCCGGTGTGGGGCGGCAGTACGGGGGGCTCAACGGCCCTGCTCTGTTCGGGCTGCCTTTGTTCGGGCCTTGCCTTTGTTCGGGTGCTGCCGTGTCCGCCGGCGTGCCGGAGGTCGTGCCGGACGACCGGCGAACACATCTGCCCAGCACGCCCCGTGAGGTTCGGGCGACCGATCCCGTTCCGGGCCGGGAACAGCTCGTCGCCGGTCGGAGCCCGGCCGCGCGAGGCGTGCTGGATACGATCCGTGAGGATCAGTTAACGATCACCGGGAGGCGGTCGGCGGTCAGCCGCCACTCGTCCGTGATCGCCGTCGGCCGAGGGCCGGCCTCGGGCTCGAGGGGGTAGCGCAGCACGCTGCGGAAGTACCTGATCCGCCAGCCCTGTTCGGTGGGCACGACGATGCTTAGGTAGTCACCGTTGGTGGTCGTTCCATCCGACCGCAGCGCGATGTAGCGGCTGTGGGTCCGCACGGTCCCGTCCGGATCGGTCAGGATCAGCGTGTTCACGGTCTGGTGATCTGCCCCGTCCGGTTGCCGCTGGCTGAACAGCTCCCGTACGGACTCGATCCCGAGCAGGTGGACGCCCTCGCCGTAGCCGAGTTCGAGCTCGACGTCGTCGGTGAAGACCAGGTTCAGGGCGTCGAGCTCACGGTTGTCGTACACGTGCGCGATCAGCGCGATGGTCTGGTGGATCTCGGCGATGTCGGCAGCCGACAGCTTGCGCGTCATGCCGGGATCACGCCGAGCTGCTGCAGGATGGTGAGCCGGTCCGGGGTGACGACGTAGTCGATGACCTTGCTGTCGCGGAACGTGATCAGGCTGATGCTGGTGCCGTCGATCGTGTTCCCGGTGCCGGGCACTCCCCAGACCTCGCCGGAGTGGATGCCCTGGATACGCCAGAAGACGACGACTCGGTCACCCTCGGCCACGAGGTTGGTGACGGTGGCCTTCAGGTCGGTGACGTTCGCCCGCAGTTCGGTGACGTGGCTGGCGAAGCTGTCGCGGCCGAACGTGCCGCCGCCGGTACGCCGGCTCGCCTCCTCGTCGAGCAGGTCGTCGAGCAGGTCCAGCCTGCCCTCGTTCACGACCTCCTCGTACAGGCGTCTGGCGACCGTCTTGTTCGTCTCGACGCTGCTCGTCGCGACGGCTGTGTCCGTACCGGCGAGATGATCGGTAGTGGTCATAAATCGTTTCCTTTTCTGAATGTCATGAATGCGACATATGGGCGTGGACGGGGGTCCACGGCGGATCCGCCTGCGACGGATCCGCATGTAACGGGCGTCCCACCGGCGGGTGTCACTGCATCGGCTCACCGTCGTACGTCGGCGGCAGCAGGAAGCCGTTGCTCGCGGTGAGGCCCCCGTCGCTGGGGATCACCGCTCCGGTGATGTAGGAGGACTCGGGGGTCGCGAGGAACCAGATCACCTGGGCCTGCTCGCGAGGATCACCCCAGCGGCCCAGCGGGATCCGCCGGCTGATGTTCGTGAACAGCCGCGGATCGTGCTTCACCGGTGCCGTGCGCGGCGTGAGGGTGATACCCGGCGCGATCGCGTTGATCCGGATGCCCTGGTAGCCGTAGTCGAGCGCGGACGCCCGCACGAGGTTGATCGCGGCCGCTTTCGTGGCGTTGTACGCCCAGGTGTAGGGATCGCCGCGCAGCCCGGCACCGGAGGCCGTCACGACGATGGCGCCGCCGCCCGCTGCCCGCAGCGCCGGGGCGGCCGCCCGGATGCCGAGGGCCGCGCCACGCACGTTGACTGCATGGATGCGGTCGAGCTGCTCCATCGCCCCGGGGGCCTCGATCGGCGGCGCGCCGCCGATGCCGGCGTTGAGGACTGCCGCGTCGAGGCGGTCGAAGTGCTCGACGGCCAGCCGCACCGCCTCGACGTTCGTCTCCTCGGTGGAGACGTCACCCTCAAGCGTCACGACGTTCTTGATGGTGTCGAGCTCGGCGAGGCCGGCCGTGTCAGGGTCCACGGCGACGACCCCGTAGCCCCGTTCGGCGAACAGCTCCACGGTTGCCCGGCCGATCCCGGCTGCGGCGCCGGTCACTACGACTGCCGGAAGTGTCATGCTTTTCCCTTCTATCAGATGAATCGTCTGGGTCTCCGCCGCGATGGCCGCGCCCCTGGTGCAGCCCCGTCCATCCGTGGTCGCGTCCGGTCGGGCAGGCCGTCCGGTCAGCCCGCTCAGGCGAGCGACGCCAACCACTTGGCCACCGCGGCGGCGGTCGTCCCGGTGTCTTCCTCAAGAATGCTGAAGTGATCACCGGGAACGTCGATGATCTCGTGCGGAAGCGGCCAGTACGCCCGCCAGTCGGCCAGGCCCGGTGCCTCGGTCGGCGTGCCGGCCAGCGGTTGCTCCGCGCGGACGAGCAGGGTGCGCGCGGAGATCTCTGTCGGCTGCCAGTCCGCAAAGATCCGATTGTAGGTGCCCATCGTTGACAGCCGGGTATCCAGCGTCGACAGGTCGAAGCGGTCGAACCGCTCCACGAGAGCGGTGATCATAGCGGTGTTCCACCACTCCATCCCAGGCCGGGAAGGCGTGTCGATCGGGTAGGAGTCGACGAGCACCAGCCCGGCAGGGAAGATCCCTTCCGCTTCCAGCCCGGCGACGACCGAGTTCGCCACGCAGCCACCCATCGAACGGCCGAGGACCACGAACGGCTCGTCGCCGACGACTTTCTTCACGGCCTCGACGTGCATCCGGATCAGCGTGGCGGCCGAATCCGGGAGCAGGTCGCCTTCCGGCAGTCCGGGAGCCGGCACCACGTACACGTCCCGCTCGTCGCGGAACAAGCCGCCGAACCGGGAGTACTCGTGCGGGCCGGACAGCGCCGACAGCGCCGGGAAGCAGACGATGTTCGGCCGCGACGGCCCGGTCGTGAGAGTCAGCGGGGCCGGGGAGTGGTCGTGCCGATCCGCCGCGTCGAACGTCGAGCGCAGGCTGGAAGCCACGATCAGCAACTGCGCGGCGGCGTCCATCTGCCCGGCGTCGAACAGCCGCCGGTAGAGCCCGCCGACGCCCCCGCCGGTGGTCAGCGACCCAGCACTTCCCCCGTTCGCCGCCGGACCCGACGGCGTCCCCTGCCCGTCGACCGCGAGCTGGCCGCCGACGAGCTCGGCGATGGCCGCGGGTGTCGGATGGTCGAAGGTGAGTGTCGCCGGCAGCCGCAGACCGGTCTGCGCCTCCAGCCGGTTGCGCAGTTCGACCGCGGTGAGCGAGTCCAGCCCCAGCTCGACGAAGGCGCCGCCAGCGGCGATCGGGTCGGCGTCCGGGTAGCCGAGGGCATTCGCAGTTTCTCTACGCACAAGGTCGAGTATGGCCGTGTCACGTTCGGTTCCGGACAGGCCCGCAAGCTGTTCCCTGAACTGGGACCGGGTACCCTCCGACGCCGCGCCTGCCGCCCGCCGGGCCGGCCGGACCAGCCCGCGCAGCAGCGCGGGAACCCCGGCCGCCGCGGACCGGGCCCGGATGGCGGCGAGGTCGAGCAGCGCCGGCACGAGCAGCGGACGAGCGGTCAGGGCGCCGGCCGACACCGCGGTGTCGAACAGCTCCACGCCCGCGGTGTCCGACAGCGGCCGCAACCCCGACCGGGTGATGCGCTCCCGGTCGGCGTCGGTCAGGTGGGCGGTGACGCCGCTGGCGCGCTCCCACTGGCCCCAGGCCAGCGACAGCGCCGGCAGGCCGTGCGCCCGGCGGTGCGCCGCGAGCGCGTCCAAAGCGGCGTTCGCCGCGGTGTACAGGGCCTGCCCCGTCCCGCCGGTGAGCCCCGACAGGGACGAGAACAGCACGAACGCGGACAGGTCGCGGTCGCGTGTCAGCTCGTGCAGATGCCAGGCGCCGTCCAGCTTGGGACGCAGCACCGCGTCGAGACGATCACCGGTGAGGGCGTCCAGCAGGCCGTCGTCGGCGATGCCGGCGGCGTGCACGACTGCGGTCAGCGGACGCTCGGCCGGGATCGCGGCGAGGACGCCTGCGAGCGAGTCACGGTCGGCGACGTCCGCGGCCACGACCGTGACGGTCGCGCCGAGCTCGGCGAGCTCCTCCCGCAGCAGCGCGGCGCCGCCGGCGTCGGGACCGCCGCGGCTGGTCAGGACGAGGTGGCGGGTGCCGTGGGAGGTGACCAGGTGGCGGGCGATCAGCGCGCCGATCGCCCCGGTACCACCAGTGATCAGGACAGTGCCGCCGTCCACCGTGCCGTCCACCGTGCCGGTCGCCATGGCCGCCGTGGTGTCCACGGCGACCCGGACCAGCCGGGGGACCCGGACGGTGCCCGCGCGGATCACGAGTTGTGGTTCGCCGCCCGCTTCCGCGGCGGCGAGCGCCGCCGGCAGCGTCTCGGCCGAAGCGGGGTCGTCGTCGACGTCGAGCAGGACGATCCGGTCGGGATGCTCGGCCTGCGCGGAGCGGACCAGCCCCCACACGGCGGCGGCCGCGACGTCGACGGCACTGTTCTGGACGGCCGTGTTCTGGACGGCGTCGCCGCCGTCCACGGCCACCGCATGCCGGGTGACGACGACGAGCTGGGCGCCGTCGACCCGGCGTTCGGCCGTCCACCCCTGCAGCTGGGCCAGGACACGCCGCACCGTCGCGTGCGCGGCGGCGGGGACGCCGGTTCCGGTGCCGGCATCCGGCAGACCCCCGGTGAAGACCAGGCCGGGAGCGGGTTCGCCGAGGTCGATGGCGGCGGTGAGGTCGGAGAGATCGGCGAACGCGCGGGTGTCCGCGCGCGCCTGCCGCAGCAGGTCGCGCAGGTAGGTGTCGTCACCGAGGACGGACCAGGTCCGGCGGTCGGGTGTCGCCGACGGCGGCAGCGGCTTCCAGTCCACCGCGAACAGGGCGTCGTCGTGCGCCGCCCCGCCGGCAGCGGCGCGCGCGGCGGTGATCTGTGCCGCGGACACCAGCCGGCCGGCAAGGGATGCGATCGACAGGACGGGCGCGCCGGTGCCGTCGGCTGTGTGCAGGGACAGCCGATCCGGCCCGATCACCGACAGCCGCACGCGCAGCAAGGTCGCGCCGGAGGAGTGCAGCCGCAGTCCCGACCAGGCGAACGGCAGCTGGACCTGGCCTGGCGGGGCGTCGCGCAGCCCCTTGTGGGCGCTGACGTGCACGACGGCGTCGAGCAGAGCGGGGTGCAGGCCGAACCGTCCGGCGTCCGCGCGTATCCCCTCGGGCAGCTCGACCTCGGCGAAGATCTCCTCGCCCCGCTCGGAGCGCCGCCAGGCTGCGCGCAGCCCGCGAAACGCCGGCCCGTACGTCAGCCCGGCGCCGGCCAGGGCCTCGTACACGCCGTCGACGTACGCGCCGTCGACGCCGATGGCCTCGGCGTCCGGGGGCGGCCAGGTCGCCAGGGACTCCGCCGCCGCGTTCGTCGCCGCCTCCGTGGCAGCGGAATCGTCGGAGGCCAGATAGCCGCTGACGTGGCGGGTCCAGCCGTCGGCGCGGGGCTCCTCGCCGTCCGGCCGTGAGTGGACCGCGATCGGCCGGCGCCCCGTCCCGTCCGGTGCGCCGACGACGACCTGCACCTGGACGCCGAGCCGCTCGGGCAGCACCAGCGGAGCCTCGGCGATCAGTTCGTCGACGGTGTCGTATCCGGTGACCTCACCGGCGTGCAGGGCGAGCTCGATGAACACCGTGCCCGGGACGACCACGGATCCCATCACGTTGTGGTCGGCGAGCCAGGGGTGGGTGTGCAGGGAG
>NZ_CAAAFR010000175.1:0-17357 GCF_900634745.1 Protofrankia symbiont of Coriaria ruscifolia | reverse complement strand
GGCCGGGGCCGGGGCCGGGGCCGGGGCGTGCGCGGTCGCGCTCGACCCCTGCCATGATCGCCTGGTGGACCGGCGGTATGTGACCGTTGCCACGGGCAGGGACTACAAGGAGGTGGCACCCACGTCCGGCTCGTACTGCGGACCGGGCCGTGGCACCCTCACCACACGTCAGCGGGTGGACGTCCCAGGGGTGGGCGACGTCCCAGGGGTGGGCGAAGGCACCACCCCTGGCGCCGGTCTGACAAATGGTGGCATACGTCAATGACATGCTGGCCGCCGGAGAAGATCGGCACGAGTTTGCCGATATGTACGTTAATGCGGCAGAAAAGCATATGCGGTAACAAGCTCATTTAGATCATGCTCTGTGCGGGTGGTTGAGACGGGATCCGCACTACTTGACGGGCCCTGTGACCGGGCCCGGTAAGGGGTTGCCGGGCGAGTGGCCGGTGTCGGGCGGGGAGCGGTTATCGCCCGGCGGGCAGCGGTCGCGAGCCGGTCGACAGCGGACCGGTGGACAGGACGTGCCGCGTCCGGGGGCCGACGCCGAGGCCGACAGCCTCCCGCAGATGGTCGATCGTATCTACGTCACGTCGCAGGCCACGGACGGACTCGCCGAGGGGCGCGGTCAGATCCCGGGCCCCGGAACGTATGTGTGCTGCGCGGCTTGCCGGCCCGAACCGGGGCGCCAGCGGTGTGCCGGCAGCGGCGGCGAGCAGGACGGTGCCGGTACCGTCCGCATCCGCGACCAGGCCGCGACCTCCTGCCGGCATGGCCAGCAGGGCCGCGTGCAGCTGGGCCGGGCGCAGCGCCGCGAGGTCGGCGGACAGGGCTGCGAGACCGGCGCCCGGCCACCGCCGCGCGGCTACGGTGGCGCCGTGCGCCAGCGCCGCGTTGAGACCGGTGTCGGGTGCGTCGGGGATGACGACGATCCGGCCACGGCCGGCGCGGCCGGTGGTGCCGCCTGATGCCGTGCCGCCGCCGGGTGGGATGCCGCCGGTCGGTGCCTCCTCGGCGGCGTCCGGGCCCGACAGGGCGGCCATACCCGCCCGGGTCACGTCGTCGTTGGTCACGATCATGACGGCCTCGACCGTGCCGCGCCCGACGCTGCTGGCCGCGGCCACCGTGTCCTGGGCCATCGCGAGCGCGAGAGCCGCCCGGTCCGGGTGGGCGAGCCGGCTCTTGGCCACTGCGAGCGGTTTGACCGGTACGATGACGACCCAGATGGTCATGTGGGTGGCAACCCCGGTATCACCGGTATCACGTACCGACTCTACGGCACGTAATATCGGGATGGGTCACATGCGGCACCTGCCATGGCGGCATCCGCGGGTCGGCTCCGGACGCCGGCTGCAGGCGCCGGGTCAGGACACGATCTGTATGACCGCCGTGGCTTTCTCGACAAGCTTCGCGTGGCTGAGCAAGACTCCTGCGACGTGAGGCGAGTGGCTGTTCTGTGTGCCGGATCCTGGGGGACCGTTTTCGCCAAGGTGCTTGCGGATGCCGGTGCCGGGGTCACGCTGCTGGCGCGCGAACCCGACGTGGTCACGGCAATCAACCAGTTCCACACCAACCCTCGCTACCTGCCCGGTCTTGCGCTGCCGGATCGGGTCAGCGCCACGCTCGAGGCCGCCGAGGCGTTGCGCGGAGCTGACCTGGTCGTCCTCGCCGTACCGTCCCAGGTCCTGCGGGCATGCCTGCTCGGATGGGCTCCGCTGGTACCGCCGTCCGCGGTGTACGTGAGCCTGATGAAGGGCATCGAGCTGGGGTCCCGGCGCCGGATGAGCGAGGTGGTCCAGGAGGTCACCGGGGCGAGCCCGGACCGGATCGCCGTGGTCAGCGGCCCGAACCTGGCCGGAGAGATCGCGGCCGAGCAGCCGGCCGCCACCGTCGTCGCCAGTGTCAGCGCGCGGACGGCCGGTGAGGTCCAGGCGGCCTGTTGGACGCCCTACCTCCGCCCGTACACGAATCCGGACGTGATCGGCTGTGAGCTTGCCGGAGCCGTCAAGAACGTGATCGCGCTGGCCGCCGGCATGATTGAGGGAATGGGGTTCGGAACCAACACGATCGCCTCCCTGATCACCCGGGGGCTGGCCGAGACGGCCCGGCTCGGCATGGCCCTGGGGGCCGACCCGCTGACGTTCGCCGGGCTCGCCGGCCTGGGCGACCTCGTGGCCACCTGTTCGTCACCGCTGTCACGCAACCGCACCTTCGGCGAGAAGCTCGGCCGGGGTACGACGCTCGTCCAGGCCAACGCCCAGCAGCACCAGGTCGCCGAAGGCGTCCGCTCCTGCCGTCCGATCCTGGACCTGGCCCGCTCCCTGGACGTCCAGATGCCGATCACCGAGCAGGTGGAGCGGGTCATCCACGAAGGCCTGGCACCGCTGGACGCGGTCAAGGAGCTGATGAGCCGGGAACCCGGTCCCGAGTACCGCGCCGTATGACCTGTCCTCGGGTGAGCTCCGTGCCGGACGGGTCACCGTGACCCGGTCCGGAGCGGACAGCACCCGGACGCGTGGTGGACGCGGTGTGGAGTTCACCGGAACGCAACTGGCGATCGGTTAGGGTCCCCGTCATGCCTGGCTCCCCGCGCCGGATCCGGATCGCCGTCCTGTACGGCGGCCGCAGCACCGAGCATGCGATCTCCTGTGTCTCGGCTGGAAGCGTCCTTCGGGCCCTGGACCGGCAGCGTTACGACGTCGTGGCCGTCGGTATCACTCCCGACGGCCGGTGGGTGCTCGGTTCGGATGATCCGAGCGCACTTGCGGTCCGTGATGACGTCCTGCCCGCAGTCGACGCCGCCGCCCGACCGGTGGCGCTGCCGGGCGACCCCACCGCGGGTGGTCTGATCGCGCTCGACCCGGCGGCGTCCGGGCAGGGTCTCGACACGGTCGACCTCGGTGACGTCGACGTGGTGTTCCCGCTGTTGCACGGCCCGTTCGGTGAGGACGGCACCGTGCAGGGGCTGCTGGAGATGGCCGCCGTCCCCTACGTCGGCTCGGGGGTGTTCGCCAGCGCCGCGGCCATGGACAAGCAGCACATGAAGACCCTGCTCACCGCCGCCGGGCTGGACGTCGGCCCGTACGTGGTGCTGCGCGCCGGGCAGACCCTGATGGCCGGCGAACGCGAACGCCTGGGCCTGCCCGTGTTCGTCAAACCGGCCCGGGGCGGTTCGAGCATCGGCATCAGCCGGGTGGACGCCTGGGACGATCTGGCGACCGCGCTGAAGGCTGCCCGTGCCGCCGATCCGAAGGTGCTGGTCGAGGCCGCGGTCGTCGGCCGTGAGATCGAGTGCGGCGTGCTGGAGAGCCTGGACGGCCGCGAACCGGAGGCGAGCCTGCCCGCGGAGGTGACGGTGACCTCGTCCGCGGGCTTCTACGACTTCGAGGCCAAGTACCTGTCGGACGCGGTCCGCTTCGACATCCCGGCGAACCTGTCCGAGGAGGTCACCGCCGCGGTCCGTGAGATCGCCGTGCGGGCGTTCGACGCGTTGGACTGCGCGGGCCTCGCCCGGGTGGACGTGTTCGTCCGCCCGGACGGTTCGATCGTCGTCAACGAGGTGAACACCATGCCGGGGTTCACCCCGACCTCGATGTTCCCGCAGATGTGGGGTGCCACGGGCCTGGAGTATCCGCGGCTGGTGGACCGGCTGGTCGCGCTGGCGATACGCCGCGGCACGGGGTTGCGCTGATCGCGTCCGGATCCGCGTCGTCCGTCCGGCCGTCGCCGGTCAGCCTGCCGTCCGTCAGCCCGCTGGTGTCACGCCGTCGTCGACTGCGTTGCGTCGCGGATCGGTGCGGCGAGCGTGGCCAGTACGTCGAACGCCTGTACCGACGCCGGAAGCAGCAGCACGACCTGCGGGCGTCGCGTCGGCGTGGAGTAGCGGACCGTGTCACCATGTTCCTCGGTGAACCATCCGACGTCGTCGACGACCGAGAGCGTCACGTCGGGACGGTAACCAGGGGCGACCCCCGGGACACCACAGGACAGCACCGCCGGTGGGGAACCCCAGGCCGTGACGAACGGCGACGCCGGTCTGACCTCGCGACGCTCAAGGCCCGACCCCAGGGAGGACGGCAGCGCGGCGCCGAGTTCCAGGCAGGCCGACCGCTGCGCCCCGGTCGGATCCGGAGCACCGTTGACCGTGACCGGTCCCGGGGAACCGGCACATGAAGTGAGTAGAATCACAACGGTGATGACCATGATCCGCGCGAGGACCGGGATCGACCACCCGGGCCATCGTCTGGCCAGTGGCCCGACCACCCCGACTACCCCGACTACCCCGACCATCCTGGTTGGCCCGACCACCCTGGTCGGCCAGGCCGGCCCAGCCGGCCCGGGTGGTCGACGAGTTCGCAAAGCCGGTGGCTGCTCCGCCCGCAACGTCCCGTCCCGGTTGGCCATGAAGCGATCCAACGTCAGACGAGCTGTCAGAAATGCACCACCGGACACGTCAGCGTGCGGGTGATGCCGTCAACCGCCTGCACTCGTGACATGACGAGCTTCCCCAGATCATCGACACTGGCCGCCTCAGCACGTGCGATCACGTCGTAGGGGCCGGTGACGTCCTCCGCCTGAGTGACACCGGGGATCTGTTCGATCTCCTTGGCCACCGATGAGGACTTGCCAACCTCGGTCTGGATGAGGATGTACGCGTGGACCACAGACGCTCCCTTGTCGGACGTCGACAACCCGTGCCGCAGAACAACGGGCCGACAGAAGGTAACAGGCAATCGGCCCCGGTGAGAGTGTCTGACGTAGGGGAATTTGGTCTGATCGCCCGGGTGGCGGCCAGATTGGGCTCGCCGGAGCCCCCAGCGGGCCCTGGTGACGACGCCGCAGTAGTCCCGACACCCTCCGGGTGTGTGATTGTTACCACAGATCTCCTCGTAGAAGGGCGGCATTTCCGTTTCGACTGGTCCTCCCCATATGACGTCGGACGTAAAGCCGCCGCGCAGAGCCTCGCCGACGTGGCAGCCATGGGAGCCGTCCCGACCGCACTGCTGGTCGGTCTGGCGTGCCCGCCGTCCACCCTGATCGAGGTCGCCGACGGCCTGGCCGACGGTCTGCGCGACGAGTGCGCTGGGGTGGGCGCGGCCGTCGTCGGTGGCGACACGGTCAGCGCGTCCGAGGTCTGTCTGGCGGTGACCGCACTCGGGGATCTGCGGGGTGCCGCCCCGCTGACGCGCTCGGGAGCACGCCCGGGGGAGTCGGTCGTCCTCGCCGGAACGGTGGGCCGCGCCGCCGCGGGGCTGCAGCTACTGCTCGCGGGCGTGCGGGACGGACCCCTCGTCGCGGCCCACCGCAGGCCGACGCCGCCGTACGCGGCCGGACCGGCCCTGGCGCGGGCGGGCGCAACCTCGCTGCTCGACGTCAGCGACGGGCTGCTCGCCGATCTGGGGCATGTGGCTGCCGCCTCCGGTGTCGTGCTGGAGGTGGACGCCGACGCGCTGCGGGCGGTCGTCCCCGGTGTCGACGTCCGGCATCTGCTGACCGGGGGCGAGGACCACGGTCTGGCCGGGACGTTGCCGGCGGGCGTCGATCCGCCGCCGGGGGTAGCCGTGATCGGTCGCGTACTGGCCGTGGTCCAGGGCGCGGACGGGCCAGGGGTGCGGGTCGTGGGCGAGGGTGTCCCGCCGGATCTGCGCGGCGGGCCGACGAAGGGCGCCTCGCCAGGAGGCTGGGATCATTTCCGCGCGTCCGCCGGGTGAACCCCGTCCGAATCTCCTGTCCCTGTCCCTGGCCGCGTCTTCGGCCCGTTCCCGTCCGTGGGACCCGGTTCCGCGGGAGGCGGTTCTGTGGGACCCGGTAAGGACCCACACCGTAGCGTGGTGGTCATGACCCGCTCCGGCCCGGCTCCGCCCCGGGTGCTGACGATCGCGGGTTCGGACTCCGGTGGAGGCGCCGGCATCCAGGCTGACCTCAAGACCATGCTGGCCCTGGGCGTCCACGGGATGAGCGCCCTGACCGCGGTGACCGCCCAGAACTCCCTGGGCGTCCACGGGGTATGGGAGTTGCCCCAGGATGCCGTTGTGGCGCAGATCCGCGCGGTCGTGGACGACATCGGGGTGGACGCGGTCAAGACCGGGATGCTTGCGTCACCGCCGATCGTCGCCGTGGTCGCGGACGAGCTGGCCGGGGTCGGCGTCCCGGTTGTCGTCGACCCCGTCGGGGTGTCCAAGCACGGCGATCCCCTGCTCGCGCCCGAGGCCGTGGCGACCGTGCGCACACGGTTGCTGCCGGTGGCGACGGTGGCGACCCCGAACCTCGACGAGGTGCGGCTGCTCACCGGCGTGGACGTGCGGACCGAGCAGGACATGCCGGCCGCCGCGCGCGCCGTGCTCGACCTCGGAGCGCGCTGGGTGCTGGTGAAAGGGGGCCATCTGCCCGGCGACGCCGTGGATCTGCTCAGCGACGGCCGGCAGACCGTCGTGCTCCGGGCCCCCAGGCACGACAACCGGCACACGCATGGAACCGGCTGCACGCTCGCGTCCGCGATCGCGTCGTTCCTGGCCCGCGGGGCGGACGTCCCCGATGCCGTGCGTGCGGCAAAGGACTACGTCACCGGTGCTGTGGGGGCAGGCTTCCCGCTCGGCTCGGGCATCGGCCCGGTCGACCACGCCTGGCGCCGACGGTAGCCGCAGCGCTCGTCATCACGTCCAGGACACAGCAATCATCCAGGACGCTGGGATGCGTCGCGTGACTGGAGGGCATCAAGCCCTCTGGCAACATCGCCGATACGCCGCCCGCGCCTGACGCCGTGTGCGTCCGGCGCTGCTGCGGCGGTGACGCTATGCGCGGGTGACCTTGCCGGCCTTGATGCAGGAGGTGCACACGTTCAGGCGTTTCGGAGTCTTGCCGACGAGCGCGTGCACGGTCTGGATGTTGGGGTTCCAGCGCCGCCGTGTGCGCCGGTGGGAGTGAGAGACCGACATACCGAAGCCCGGCCCCTTGCCGCAGACGTCGCACACCGAAGACACGAGACACTCCGCCAGAGAATAGTAATGATCATGCCGCGTTCGCGGCGGTCACCCGAGGCTACCCCACAGCGTGGCGGTACCGGACAGTGCCAGCCCGTGAGACGCCCATACAGGTCGTTCATGGGCGCGCTCCGGGGCGGAGCGAAGTTGTCGGTGGCGTCGGGCAGGATCGTGGACGTGGTCGACCAGGAGACGCGGCTTCGGGACGTGGTGGGTGCGCGAACCGCCACGGTGCTCGCCGATGCCCTGGAGCTGGAGACGGTCGGTGACCTGCTCGCCCATCTTCCCCGGCGCTACCAGGAGCGTGGGGAGCTGACCGATCTCGGGGACCTGACCGTCGGTGAGGTGGTCACCGTCCAGGCGCGGGTCGCCAAGGCTCAGCGGCGCCAGCTCCGGGGGCGGGCGCGGGACATGCTGATCATCACGGTCACCGATGGCCGGCACAACCTCGCGTTGACGTTCTTCAACCAGCCGTGGCGGGCGCGGGATCTGCGCCCGGGGGTAACCGCGCTGTTCGCCGGGAAGGTGGACGAGTACCGCGGCCGTCGGCAGCTGACCAACCCTGAGGTACAGCTGCTCGACGCCGAGATCACTGAGATCGCCGAGCTTGCGAGCGAAGACGGCATGGCTCCCGCGGGCACGGGCCGTAATGGCACGGGCCGTAATGGCACGACTCCCGCGGGCACGGCTCGTGCGGGCGCTGGTGGGGACGGTGCCGGTGAAGACGTCGAGAGCTTCGCGGGCGCGCTCGTCCCCATATACCCGGCTTCGGCGAAGATCCCGAGCTGGACGATCGGCAGGTGCGTGCGGATCGTCCTGGACGTGCTGGCCGAGCTCGACGACCCGCTGCCCGCCGTCATCCGCGCCCGCTATCGGCTGGTGAGCCTGCTGGAGGCGTACCGGCTCGTCCATCAGCCGTCGTCATGGGCTGACGTCGGTCGTGGCCGGACCAGGCTGAAGTGGGACGAGGCGCTCGTCCTGCAGGTCGCGCTGGCGCAGCGCCGGCGCGACGTCGAAAAGATCGCGGCGACTCCGCGGCATCCTCGACCCGGCGGTCTGCTCGCGGCCTTCGATGCCACCCTGCCCTTCCCGCTCACGGCCGGGCAGCGCGCGGTCGGCGAGACGATCGTGGCCGAGATCGCCCGGCCCTTCCCGATGCACCGGCTGCTGCAGGGCGAGGTCGGCTCCGGCAAGACGGTGGTGGCGTTGCGCGCGATGCTCGCAGCCGTGGACGCCGCCGGGCAGGCGGTACTGTTGGCGCCCACCGAGACGCTTGCGGCCCAGCACCTGCGCAGCCTGCGCGACCTGCTCGGTCCGCTGGGACGGGCCGGGGAGCTCGACGCCGCGCCCGAGGCCACCCGGGTCGTGCTGGTGACGGGTTCCCTGGGCGCGAAGGCGCGGCGGGAGGCGGTGGCTGCCGTCGCGGACGGCAGCGCGGGCCTGGTCGTCGGCACGCATGCCCTGCTCGAGGAGTCGGTGGTATTTCGCGATCTTGCTCTTGTGGTCGTCGACGAGCAGCACCGCTTCGGGGTGGAGCAGCGGGACGCGCTGCGGTCCCGGTCCGACCATCCGCCGCATCTGCTGGTGATGACGGCCACACCGATCCCGCGGACGGTCGCGATGACCGTCTTCGGTGATCTGGAGGTGTCGACCCTCACCGAACTGCCCGCCGGCCGTTCACCGATCTCCACGTTCGTCGTGCCCGCGGCGGTCCCGAAGTGGACCGACCGCATGTGGGGCCGCATCCGGGACGAGGTCGACGCGGGCCACCAGGCCTATGTCGTCTGCCCCCGTATCGGTGGGGACGCCACCGACACCGTCGATGATGCTGACACCGCTGACACCGCTGACACCGCCGATGACGTGGCCCTGGGCCTTGCCGGGCGCGGCGTCGAGGACCGCGTCACCGTCGACGCCATGGCCGCCGGTTCGGATGCGATGGCCGGTCCGGCCGTGACACAGACGGGTACCTCTGCGGCCGGTCCGACTGCAACGCGGGCGGACACCGCCGCGGCCGGTCGTCGGCCGAGCGCCGCTGTACTCGACGTGCTGCCCAGATTGCGTGCGGTCGAACTCTCCGGTCTGCGGATCGAGGCACTGCACGGCCGGCTGCATCCGGACGACAAGGATGAGATCATGACTCGGTTCGCCGCGGGGGATCTGGACGTCCTCGTGGCCACCACGGTGATCGAGGTCGGGGTCAACGTGCCGAACGCGACCGTGATGGTCGTGGCGGACGCCGATCGCTTCGGCGTCTCCCAGCTCCACCAGCTGCGCGGCCGGGTTGGTCGTGGCAGCGCGCCCGGGTGGTGCCTGCTGTACACCGACGCGGAGCGCGGCTCGCCCGCCTGGGAGCGCCTTGCCGCGGTGGCGGCCACCTCCGACGGAGCCGAGCTCGCCCGTCTCGACCTTGCGCAGCGGCGTGAGGGCGACGTGCTGGGTGCGGCCCAGTCCGGCGGCCGGCGCTCCCTGCGTCTGCTGGAACTGCTCAAGGACGAGGAGCTGATCCGTTCTGCGCGGGACGAGGCGACAGTCCTCGTCGACGCCGATCCACGGCTGTCGGCGCATCCGGCCCTGGCCGCGGCGCTTGCGGCCACCCTCGACGAGGCCCGGGCCGCCTATCTGGAAAAAGGATGACCGCAGCGGCTACTGGAAAGACGGAAACAGGAAATGACCAGGATCATCGGCGGGGTTGCGCGTGGGCGACCCATCCGGGTGCCGCCGGGGGGCGGGACTCGTCCGACGTCCGACCGGGCGCGGGAGGGTCTGTTCAACACGCTCGCCTCACTGGTCGAGTTGCGCGGCGCACGGTTTGCCGATCTCTACGCCGGCAGCGGTGCGGTCGGCTTCGAGGCGCTGTCTCGAGGGGCGTCTCATGTCCTGTTCGTCGATCAGTCGGCGGCGGCGGTCCGCACATTGCACGCGAATGCGACGGCGCTGGGGTTCGCCGGTGTGGAGATCCTTTCCCGGCCCGTCCGGCGTGTGGTGGAAATCACGCCCGAATGTGCGTTTGACGCGGTGTTCCTGGATCCTCCATATGCGCTTCCGGACGCTCTGCTGACCGAGGTGCTCACCGGGCTGGTGTCCGGTGCCTGGTTGGAACCGGACGGGGTGTGTGTCGTGGAGCGCTCGCGACGCAGCGGGCCGCCGGTCTGGCCGGATGGTCTTATTACTATCCGCAATCGCGCGTACGGTGAGGGGGTGCTCTGGTACGGTTCTGGATCATGAGAAAGGCTGCCTGTCCAGGCTCATTCGACCCGATTACCAACGGTCATCTGGATATCATCAGTCGTGCCAGCCGGCTCTTCGACGAGGTCGTCGTAGCCGTGCTCATCAACAAGAGCAAGGCCAACCTCTTCACCGTGGAGGAGCGGATAGAACTGATCCGTGAGGTTGCCCGTGACCATTCCAACGTGGTGGTCGAGTCGTCTCACGGCCTGCTCGTCGACTTCTGCCGCGCTCGCGGCATCCAGGCCATCGTCAAGGGTCTGCGCGCGGTCAGCGACTTCGACTACGAGCTGCAGATGGCACAGATGAACCATTCGCTCGCGGGCGTCGAAACCCTCTTCATGAGCACGAACCCGCAGTATGCGTTTTTGTCGTCCAGCCTGGTCAAGGAGGTCGCCACCTACGGTGGGGACGTGTCCGGCCTGGTCCCCGACGTCGTGCTCAAGCAGTTGCGCGAACGTCTCGCCCGCTGAGCGAGAGAGTGGACTGCGCTCCACCCGGGGCCGCGCCCGCGCGGCCTCGGGCCCACCTTGACAAGCGCCATCGGGCCGTGGACCGTTAGTCGGTTGATGATATAGCTTCATTGTGGAGGTTTTTACGCAGGGTGTTGATATGGATGCGCGCCGGGCTGTATCTGTAGGACGGATGGAGCTTGGCGATCACGCATGCCTGGGTTTTGTCGATGACGACGCGCACTGGAGCGTGCTGGCCGTCTACGGTCAGCGAGGGCTCGCCAAGGGCGAGAAGGTACTGCTCGTCACCGACCCCGACCTCTCGAAGAGCGAGATCTTCGCCCGGCTGGACTCCTATGGTCCGCCGGTGGAGCCGGCATGGAAGCGCGGCCAACTGAACATCGAGAGCACTGAATCGATGTATCTGCCGCCTAATCGGTTCTCCATCGAGGGCCAGATCCAGCGGTACCAGGAGCAGATCGAGCTGGCGTATCGGCAGGAGTATCCGGGACTTCGAGCCTGCGCCGACATGGCCTGGGCGCTGGATTCCGACATGGATCTTGGCCGGCTCGTCGCCTACGAGTACGAGCTCAAGGCCTTGTTCACCGATCCACGGTGCAGTGTGATCTGCTGCTACGACCGGAAGCGTTTCAGCAAGGAACTGCTGGACTCCATGGACGGCGTCCACCCTATGACGGTACTCGAAGGTATCGGATCCCTGGATATTGCGGATACCGAGTCCGGCCTGAGGCTGGCCGGAGAAGTTGATCTACTTACTCGCGAGCAGTTCAGCACCGGTCTCGAGCAGGCGTTCGCGCGGTTCAGGGACTGCTGCTTGCTACTGGACCTGACGGATCTTTCCTTCCTGGACGCCCATGGTGCCGGGGTGATCATCAGGCTGGCGGCCGGAATGCCGCCGGGCGGGCGGCTGAAGATCCGCTGTAGCACCCGTCAGGCGTACGTACTGCGCATCCTCGGCGCGGAATCGATCCCGCGGATGGTCTTGAATAAAGTGTGATGTGATCCGCGAATGCCATGAGCGGAACGATCGTTTCGACTCGGAGCGCGTGCCCCGGTTGTTCCGACGGCGGCTGTCGAATCAGGCGACCACGTATGCGGCCATATGCTGTCTGCCCGCCGGATGGCGGGCCGGTATGGGCGGGGACTGGTTCGATGTGATTTGGTTGTCGGGCGCCCGGGTCGCTTCGCTCGTAGGCGATGTGCTCGATATACAGCCGCCGGCAAAACTGTCCGGACTGAGCAACCCTTACCGTGAATGGCTGATATCATTTGCGGTCAACCCGGGCGTATGGCCATGGTCTACCGCTTACGGCGGATCTTCATATGTCTCCTTGAGGTGATCATTGCGATGGTTCACGACACGCGGGCAGGCGATGGCCGCCGGGTTGTCCGGATGCTCGGGCGCACCGGTCCCGGTCATTGATGTGGCGGTCGGGGATCGTCCGCCCGCTGGCGACCCCGAGGCCGGCGTCCGTCCCGCGGACCGTCCCGCGGACCGTGTTGAGGTTCGTCCCGTGGTCCGTCCCGCGGTGACGGTGAGCGGATTTCACGAGACGATCGGATAGAGTGGTCTCCGGTACCTGGATTCCCGGGCACCAACCCACTGACCGACGAGCCACAGATCATGATCGCGTCATCGTCACGCGGTCGGCCATCTGCGACACCCGAGAGTTGTGAATCCGGTACTCCGTGGCAACGACAGGCACCTCCTCCATGACTGCGCCGTCATTCCGCCGCCGGGCCCCTCGGGGTCCGCTCGTGCTCGACATTCGTGAGCTGGGCCGCCGAGCGGGTTCGATGAAGCGTGTCGTGACGCAGGTGCCCGCCCCGGCGGAGCTGG
The DNA here is from genome assembly GCF_900634745.1 of Protofrankia symbiont of Coriaria ruscifolia. Taxonomy (NCBI): domain Bacteria; kingdom Bacillati; phylum Actinomycetota; class Actinomycetes; order Frankiales; family Frankiaceae; genus Protofrankia; species Protofrankia symbiont of Coriaria ruscifolia. Next base: position 4,839 of record NZ_CAAAFR010000175.1, on the reverse strand, counting down.
GCACCGAAATGATCCACGTCCCGGCGGGCTCGCCCATCGAACTGGATCTGCGCGTGGAAGCCGTGATGGAAGGCGTGCTGGTCAGCGGCACGGCATTCACTCCGCTGGCGGGTGAGTGCTCGCGCTGCCTCGACCCGATCGAGGACGACATCACGGTCGACATCCGTGAGCTGTTCTACTATCCGGACCGAGCCCCCGACGATCCCGAGGACGACTCCTTTCAGGTCGTGAACGACCATCTTGATCTCGAACCGGTGCTGCGGGACGCGCTGGTACTCAGCCTGCCGCTGTCCCCCTGCTGCCGGCCGGACTGCGCCGGCCTGTGTGCCGACTGCGGAGCACGAATGAACGATCTTGATGTCGATCACGCTCACGCCCGTGTCGACCCCAGGTGGGCGGCGCTGCCGTCACTGATCGAGAACCCGTCACCGAACGAGAACAAGAACGAGAACAAGGAGAAGAACTAGTGGCAGTCCCGAAGCGTCGGACCTCGCGCAGCAACACCCGTTCCCGGCGGGCACAGTGGAAGACACAGGCCCCGGCCCTTGCAAAATGCCCCCGTGGTCATGTGACCCGTCCGCACACGGTCTGCCCGACGTGCGGGCGTTACAACGACCGACAGGTCCTCGACATCTAGAGGGCCGAAGGCGGCGCGATCATGTTTTTCTCGCGCTGCCGCAGGCCCAGGTCCCCGGGGAGCCAAGTGGCGTGACACACGTCGCGGTCGATCTGCTCGGTGGTGACGGCGCACCGGATGCGGTCGTCAACGGCATCGACAGCGCGCTGGGCACCGACGAGTCGCTGGAGGTCAGCCTCGTCGGTCCGTCCGGGGTTGCCGAACGGCTGCTGGCCGAGCGCAGGCTCGCTGTCGGTGGCCGGTTACGGCTCGTCGAAGCGCCCCATCTGATCGGTCCTGGCCAGGACGCGGCCCGTGAAGTCCGCTCGAGGCGGGATGCCACGGTCCGTGTCGCGACCCGGCTGATCAGAGATGGCGTGGTGGACGCGGTCGTCTCCGCTGGTCCGTTCGAAGCGCTCGTGGCCGCTGCCTCGTTCACCCTCGGGCCCGCGCCGGGGGCGACGAGGCCGGCGCTCGCCGTGCTGCTCGGCTCCCCGTCACGACCCACGATTCTGTTGGACGCGGGCGCGGCTACCGGTGCCAGCGCCGACCAGCTCGTCCAGTACGCGGTCGTCGGGTCGGCTTACGCCACGGTCTGCCTGGACGTGGCGCGTCCGAGGATCGGCCTGCTGGTGGCGGGGCCGGTCCACCGCGGCGGGCCGCGCCTCGACGCCGGTCGACCGGGCGTCGGTGGACCAGCTGCCGGTGGGTCAGGCGCTGGTGGACTGGGCGCCGGCGAGCTTCTCGCCGGGCTGGGCCTTGACTTCGTCGGCGCCGTCGACGCCGCCGGGGTGGTGGCCGGTGGGCAGGCCGATGTCGTGGTCTGTGACGGTTCGATCGGGGCTGTTGTGGTCTCGTGGCTGCAAGCGGTGGCAGAGTCTGGTGACCAGCCGCCGCAAGTGCAGCCGGGGTGGTATCCGCAGGAGGGAGCATTCGTGGTTGGCGTCGACGGGATCGTGGTCGTCGCGGGCGGCAGGTCCGGTTCAACCGGCTCGGGTATCGCGAGGGCGATCGCGCAGGCATCCGTCGCGGACCGGTCCGGATGGGTGCCGCGCCAGCGCGCGGCCCTGGCCGATCTCGTTGCCCGCCGCCGGACCCGAGCCGGGTTGTCGGCATGACTCGCGGCCTGCCTCTACCGGTACCCCGGGACGGCCTGCGGGCCGCACTCGGCGTGCCCGTCGACGTCGACCTGCTGGAGCTGGCGCTCACGCACCGCTCGTACGCCTACGAGCAGGGTGGCCTGCCGACCAATGAGAGGTTGGAGTTCCTCGGGGACTCGGTGCTCAGCCTGGTCGTGACCGACGCCCTGTTCAATCGCCACCCCGACCTGCCCGAGGGGCAGCTGGCCAAGCAGCGCGCGTCCGTGGTCAACATGCGGGCTCTGGCCGAGGTCGCCCGCACGCTGGGGGAGGAGGGCATCGGCCCCTACCTGCTGCTCGGCCGTGGCGAGGAGACCACCGGCGGGCGGGACAAGGCCAGCATCCTCGCGGACACCCTGGAGGCGCTGATCGGCGCGGTCTACCTGTCGTCCGGATTGGGGACCGCCTCCGAGTTCGTTCACCGCTTGTTCGACCCGTTGCTGGACGTCGCCGCCGGCCGGGGCGCCGGACTCGACTGGAAGACGTCGCTGCAGGAGCGCACGGCCAGCCTCCTGCTCGGTCCCCCCGAGTACGAGGTGGACGAGTTCGGGCCGGACCACGCCAAACGATTCACCGCCCGTGCTGTCGTGGCCGGTCAGGTACTCGGTCACGGCGACGGGGGCAGCAAGAAGGAGGCCGAGCAGCGGGCGGCCGCCGCCGCGTTCCAGGCACTGGAGGCGGATGACCAGGACGGTGTCCAGGCCGCGTCCGAGGGTTCCGATGGATCACCCGATGCCACCGATACCGCCCACGGCCATTCCGAAGCGGCCGTGGGCACGGGTAACGGCTGACCGGCAACCACGCGTCCGGTGAATCCGCATTTTCTGATGTCCGAGTTTTCCGATGCCTGAGCTTCCCGAGGTCGAGGTGGTCCGCCGCGGCCTTGAGCGGGCACTGCTCGGCAGGACGATCGCCACGGTGCTGGTCGCTCACCCCCGGGCGGTCCGGCGGCATGCCGCCGGTGCCGCCGACTTCACCGCGGTGCTCGCGGGCCGCACGATCGAGGCTGCCTGCCGCCGGGGCAAATACCTGTGGTTGACCCTCGACAATGGCGCTGCGCTGCTGGGTCATCTCGGGATGAGCGGCCAGCTTCTCGTGGTCGCCACGGACAAGCCCGACGAGACGCACCTGCGGGTGCGTTTCACCTTCGCCGACGCAGGACGGGAACTGCGATTTGTCGACCAGCGTACCTTCGGCGGGCTGGCGGTCGTCCCGGCCGGTTCGGGCGTGCCCGCACCGATAGAGCACATCGCCCGGGACCTCCTCGACCCGGACTTCTCCGATGCCGACTTTGTCGCGTCCGTGCGCCGACGCCGGACCGGAATCAAGCGGGCGCTACTCGACCAGACCCTTGTCAGCGGGATTGGTAACATCTATGCAGACGAATCACTGTGGCGAGCGGGGCTGCACTACGCGCGTCCGACCGAGACGCTGACCCGCAGCGAACTTGACCGGTTACTCCAGGCGGCACGCGAGGTTCTGTTCGAGGCCTTACGCGCGGGTGGCACCTCCTTTGACGCGCTCTACGTGTCGGTCAACGGTGAAAGCGGGCTCTTCGACCGTTCGCTTGCGGTCTACGGGCGGACGGGCCGGCCCTGTGGACGATGCGAATCCCCGATCCGCCGGGATGCCTTCATGAACCGGTCGAGCTTCACCTGTCCGCGCTGCCAACCACGCCCGCGAAGAGCTCGCTGGTAGCAGCTAGTAGCAGGAGGAGCGGAGCAGACGTCATGGATGCGGACGCGGCCCTTGGAAAGATTCGCAAGCTGCTGGCGATGGCCGAAGCCGAGGGCCTGCCCGAACAGGCCCGGGAGTCCTACAACGACAAGGCCGCGGACCTGATCGCGCAGTACGGCATCGACCGGGCGCTGCTCGAGGAGGCGGTACCCACTCGAGCGGTCGCCGGGGACGTGGTCCTGAACATCGACCATCCCTACGCCCGCGACAAGATCACTCTTCTGGCCGGTATCGCCGGCCCGCTCGGATGCCGGCTGATCCACCGGACGCACCCGCTGCTCGGTGCGACCGCGCACACGGCGCACCTGTTCGGGATGGCGGCCGATCTGGAACGAACCCAGATTCTCTACACGTCCCTGCTGGTCCAGCAGGCGCACGCCCTCGCGCTGGTTCGGGTGCCACCTTCGGAGGACGCCCGCGCGTTCCGCCGGTCCTGGATGGCCGGGTTCGCCATCGCCGTCCAGGACAGGCTGACCAAAGCCGAGGCCGCGGCCCGGGAACGTCACAGGCAGGGGCCTGCCTGCGGCCGATCGGTCGAGCTCGTATTCGCCGACCGATCGGCCCGGGTCGACCGGCACGTCGCCGAGGTGTACCCGCGACTGCGCACGACGCGATCCCGGAACCTGTCCGGGTCGGGCGGGCCGGCCGGCTTTCAGGCCGGGCAGCGGGCCGACATCGGTACCGACAACCGCGTCGCGGGTAACCCCCGCCGCAAGCAGCTGTAACCGGAAAGGGTGGGTGTCGCCATCCCGTTGCGTCACAACGCTGCGAAAGTAATCAGAAAGATCACGGCTCGTCATTGAACAGGTGACGTGGGAACCGTTCCGGGCTGGCCAGAAACCCGTGCGTCAGCACCACTGGTTCAGCCTCGTCATAGCCGACCTGGTTGATCGCGCAGTCCGGGTCGATCTGCAGAATCCGGGCGCCCGGAACCGCGGGCAGGATCGGCGAGTGCGTGGCCACGACGAGCTGCGAGCCTTGGGAAACCAGCTCCCCGTTTCATCGGCTGTCTCTCGCTCCGCTGCCGGGACCATTGTGCCGGCCGTGGGGATCTGCCCTCGCGCACACCGGGAAACAGGGCCTCGACATGGTGGCGGCCTGACCGGTGGCATCGGTGGTGACCCGCGGCCGGCGGCTACACGCCACCCTTGCGGCAACCGCACCGGAGGTGCGCGATGTCGCCGAACCCGGTCAGGCGCTGATGGGCAGCGCTGCCTGGTACGGGTAGCGCTGCTGAGAAGGCCAAAGGCAACGCGATCATGTTTTTCGCGCCGCCGACGGCCAAGAGTCTCCGGATCGCTAGTGTACTCCGCCGGAAATCTGAGCTTTTAGTTCTTAACTGTTCCG
>NZ_CAAAFR010000174.1:0-39016 GCF_900634745.1 Protofrankia symbiont of Coriaria ruscifolia | reverse complement strand
TTATTTAATCGTGGAAACTTCCGGCGCAGGACACTAGTATTTGCCGCCGGGGATGTTGGGGACCGCCGTCTGGGTGGGGCCCGACGTCCGGGGCGGAGCGTAGCCAGGGCCGATCACCTCGGTCGGTGCGGCGGGCGCCGGCTGCGGTGTCGCGCTGCGCAGACCTTCGGTGCTGGCCCTCGGTACCGGCAGCACGCCGCCGTCCTGTTCGAAGTTCTGGCCGCAGCCGCCAAGGAGCAGCGTCGACGGGATGACGACGGCGCACATCGTCATCATCATGACTCGACCGCGGCGATACGAGCGCATCCGGGGCCGGCGGAAGCGGGGAGAATGTGTTGTGTCCACAGTGATCCGGTATCCTACCGTCTCCATGCACGACGTTCCTGCCTCCATGCACGACGTTCCTGTTGGATCAGCCGATCAGGGTGATTGCGATCCGTCCGACGGCTCCGCATCCCATGTGTCCCATGCCCGTCTTACGGCATGGGTGTCGGGCACCGTTCAAGGTGTTGGTTTTCGCGCATATGTTCGATCGCGAGGGCGCCGGCTCGACCTGGCGGGTTCCGCGACGAATCTCTCGGACGGACGAGTCGAGGTGATCGTGGAGGGTCCACGCGCGGCGTGTCAGACCCTTCTGGAAATGTTGCGGGCGGGGCACACGCCCGGTCGGACGACACAGGTGACGTACTCCTGGTCGCAGCCCAGAGGTGACCTGCTGAATTTTGTTCGTAAGTGAGCACTCCTTTTGCCCGGTCCGGCGCCCGCGCGCTCGTGGTCGGATGTCTGCGCCCAGGTCTTCGGGTTGCTTGAGTCCTCGGGTTGCTGGGAGGTGTGGCCGGTGGCCGGCCTGTCGGTCCGGCGGCACGGCGGCATCCACCTCCTCGTGCTGACGGATGCGCAGACGGCCGGGTGTCTCCATCTCGACAAAACGCCGTCGCCGGCGAGCGGGGTATGGCATCGTCTTGACTTTCGGTCGCTTGGCGTGCGATCCTTGGTTCATTGTCTGGCGCGTCGTGTGGCCTGCCTGAGCCGGTTGGCCAGGTCGCAGCGCATCCCGCACCCGCTCGGTCACTCATCGTGGAGGACCACTATCATGGCGAAGGCCCTTTTCGGCCACGTCGGCTCTGGCAGCGATGTTCGTTTGTCGTATGAGGTACGCCGACTTCGTGCGCGTGTAGCAGAACTGGAGGACGAACTCGCGCGTACCCGCGCTCTCAATGATGCTCTTGAAGGCGTTGATGTCTCGGATGAACTTCGGGTGTTCGAGGCGGAGCCTGCGTTGACCTGATCCTCCCGGACCCGTAGCGGGAGTTAAGGGACGTTTCTCTTCATGGGGAACGTCCCTTTGTGCTGCTGGTGGCATTCGCGAAATCTCTTGTTGCTGTTTCCCGTCGCGTCTGTGACGTTGTGAGTTACGTCGATTTCTGCCGGTGATGCCATTCACCTTCCGGTGCCTGCCGTGCCGGTGCACCCGTCCCGGTCGGGTACAGGACACCGCAGTATCGTGGGTAGTCGATCGTCCCTTCGGGCGTGGTGGCCGGGCGGGTCCATGCACGCGCAACCGGCCCAGCTGCCGGTTGCGCCGTGTGTCCGGCTGTCCGCTGCCCGTTCTCTGCGACAGCTCCGGAGACCGGTGTACCTCAAGAGCCTCACCCTGCGGGGTTTCAAGTCGTTCGCGAGTTCGACGACTCTGCACCTCGAGCCCGGTATCACCTGCGTGGTCGGGCCGAACGGTTCCGGCAAGAGCAACGTCGTCGACGCCATGGCATGGGTTCTCGGCGAACAGGGAGCCAAGGCGCTGCGTGGCGGCACCATGTCCGACGTCATCTTCGCGGGCACTCCGTCGCGTCCACCGCTGGGCCGCGCGGAGGTGCTGCTGACCATCGACAACACCGACGGTGCCCTGCCGATCGACTACAGCGAGGTGACCGTCGGCCGCCTGATGTTCCGCAGCGGCGAGAGCGAATACACGATCAACGGTAGTACCTGCCGGCTCCTGGACATCCAGGAGCTCATGAGCGATTCCGGGATCGGCCGCGAGCTGCACGTCATCGTCGGGCAGGGGCAGCTCGACGCGGTCCTGCATGCCCGCCCGGAGGACCGCCGTGCCTTCGTCGAGGAGGCGGCCGGCGTTCTCAAGCACCGCAAGCGCAAGGAAAAGGCGCTGCGCAAGCTGGAGGCGATGGCCGCCAACCTCACCCGGCTCACCGATCTGTCCGCCGAGCTGCGCCGCCAGCTGGGCCCGCTGGGCCGGCAGGCGGAAATCGCCCGCAAGGCCGGCGTCATTCAGGCGACGCTGCGTGACTCCCGCCTGCGGCTGCTTGCCGACGACATCGTCATGGCCCGTGGTGACCTGGCATCCGACATCAGGGATGAGGAGGCGCTGCGGGTCCGCGTTGCCACGGTTAGTCGTACCCATGCCGACGGTCAGCAGCGCGAGCAGGCGCTGGAGGCGGAGCTGGCCGCGGTGACTCCCCGGGCAGCCGCCGCGGGCGAGGTCTGGCACGCCCTGGTGTCCCTGCGGGAACGCATCCGGGGCACCCGGTCGCTGGCCGCCGAGCGGGTCCGGCTGCTGCGGGCCGGCGCCGAGGAGCAACGCAGCGGTCGCGACCCCGAGCAGCTGGAACAGGAGGCCGCCGCCGTCCGGGAGCAGGAGAACGCTCTGGTCGTCCGGCTGGAGGCCGACCGCGACAGCCTCGAGGGAGTCGTCGCTCGTCGGGCGCAGCTCGAAGCCGCGCTTGCCCGGGAGGAAAAGGCGCTGGTCGCGGCCGTGCGGGAGGCATCAAGCCGGCGGGAGAACCTTGCCAGGCTGGCCGGACGGGTCGAGGCCGCCAGATCCCGGGCCACCAGTGCCGAGGCGGAGATCGTCCGGATGTCCGAGGCGGTGGACGCGGCCCGGTTACGTGGTGGGGAAACGAGCGATCAACGGATCGCGCTCGAATCGGAGCTCGCCCGGATACAGACCACCCGAAGCGAACTCACCGCGCGCCATGATGAGGCGGTGGCGGTCCACACGACCGCCACCGATCGCCTGGAGGAGTTGCGCTCGCAGGAGCGTTCCGCCGAACGCGACCGGGCGTCCTGGCAGGCCCGCAGGGAGGCGCTCACCTTGTCGCTGACCCCGCGCGACGGCGCCGCGGCGCTGCTGGACGTCGCCGCCGGTACCTGGCAGGGCACGCCGGCCGGCCGGGCGAGCGGCGGCAAGGACAAGGCCGGCGGCAAGGACAGGTCCGGTGGGAAGGGCCGGGCCGCGGGCAGGACGGACGGGACTGTCGCGGTGACAGCTGCGGGCGCCGTGCCGGTGACGCCGGCGGAATCCGGGGTGACAGTTGGGACGGATGCCGCGGATCAGGTTGAACCACCTACCGGCATCCTCGGGCGTCTGGCCGCGTGGCTGTCGGTCGAGCCCGGGGCGGAGGCGGCTGTCGCGGCCGTGCTGGGTCCGGCCGCCGACGCCGTCGCCGTCGCCGGCACCGATGATGTCAGTGCCGCGTTCGAGTGGCTGCGAGCGGTCGACGCCGGACGCGCGTCCCTGGTCGTCGCCGCCGAGATTCCCGCCGACGGTCCCGCGCCGGACGCCGTGACCGACCCGGTGAAAGCCCTGCCGCCGGATGCTCGCGGTGGGGGAGTACCCGCCTGCGACCTCGTGCGGGTCAGCGATCCGCGCTACGCCGCGGGTGTCGCGCGGATGCTCGCCGCCACCCTGGTCGTTGACGATCTTGCGGCTGCGGTCGAGCTGGTCCGGGAGCATCCCGACATCCGGGCGGTCACCCGGGCTGGTGACGTGATCGGACCGGCTCTCGCCACCGGCGGCAGCGCCCGGGCACCGTCCCTGCTGGAGTTGCAGGCCGCCGCCGAGGAGGCCGAAACCCAGATGATCGCCGCGGCCGGTCGTGGTGATCATGCCCGGGATGCGGTTGCCGCCGCCCACGAGGAGGTCAACCGGGCCCGGACCGGGATCGACGAGGCGCTTGCGGCCTTGCACGGCGCCGACGCCCGTCACCGTGCGCTGTCCGAGCAGCTGTCCCAGCTGGAGCGGGCGAACCGGTCCGGTGCGGCCGAGATCGAACGTCTAGAACGGGCCCGGGTTCAGGCCGAAACAGCCCGCGATCAGGCATACGGTGCGCTGGCGGAGCTGGAGGCGGCGCTGGCCGCGGCCTCGGCCGAACCCGACGCCGGAGAACGTCCGTCAACCGAGCGTGACCGACTGGTCGCGGCAACGTCGGCCGTGCGCGCCGAGGAGGTGGAAGCCCGACTCGCGGTACGCACCAGCGAGGAACGGGCGCGGGCGCTGGCCGGGCGCGCGGACGCGCTGGTGCGCTCCGCCGCGAACGAACGTGCCGCGCGGATGGCCGCGGCGCGACGCCGGGAGGTCCGGGAACGTCAGGCTGCGGTGGCCGCTGCGGTGGCCGATGCCGCCGACGCCGCCCTGGCGGCCCTGGAGCACTCACTGGTCGCCGCCGACACCGAACGCCAGCGCGTCGAGGCGCTGCGCCGGGCGACCGAGTCCGGCCTGACAGGCGTCCGGGAGCAGGTCCGGGTGCTCGCCGCCGAACTTGCCGCGCTGCGTGACGACGTCCACCGCGACGAGCTTGCCCGTGCCGAGAAGCGTCTGCGGGTCGAGACCCTGGAGACCAAGGTGCTGGACGAGCACGGGATAGCCGTCGACGACCTGGTCGCCGAGTACGGACCGGATGTCCCCGTGCCACCGGACACCGCCGACGGCGAGCCCGTCCCGTTCGACCGGACCGAGCAGGCGGCGCGGGCGGCCGCCGCGGAGAAGCAGCTGGGCCGCCTGGGCAAGGTCAACCCGCTGGCGCTGGAGGAGTTCGAGGCGTTGCAGGAACGGGCGGCGTTCCTGTCCACCCAGCTTGACGACATCAAGAACACCCGCCGTGACCTGCTATTGGTCGTCGCGGAGGTCGATGAGCGGGTCCGGGAGGTCTTCCGGACGGCGTTCGCGGACACCGCGCGGGAATTCGAGACGGTCTTCGCGACCCTGTTCCCCGGCGGCGAGGGCCGGCTGGTCCTGACCGACCCCGATGACATGCTCACGACAGGTATCGAGGTGGAGGCCCGGCCACCGGGTAAGAAGGTCAAGCGCCTGTCGTTGCTGTCCGGCGGCGAGCGGTCGTTGACGGCGATCGCGCTGTTGCTGGCGATTTTCCGGGCCCGCCCGTCGCCGTTCTACGTCCTCGACGAGGTCGAGGCAGCCCTTGACGACCGCAATCTCGGCCGCCTGTTGGAGGCGCTGGAAGGGCTGCGGGAAAAGTCCCAGTTGATTATCATCACCCACCAGAAGCGCACGATGGAGATTGCCGACGCGCTCTACGGTGTGGCGATGCGTGGTGACGGGATCACCACGGTGATCAGTCAACGGCTCCGCGAGCGTGCCTCGGCCTGAGCACAGCACGCCTGGTCTGTCAGGATCGAAGGCGTGGAGTACGTCCTCATCATTATCGCGATCGTCGTGTTCGGCTTCGTCACGGCCGCCGGCCTGGTGGTAGGCACCCGCCGTCGCGGGCGGGAGACCACATCCACCCGCGGCCGGCCACATCCAGGGACGGACTACTCACCCGGTGTGGGTGACGACGCCGAGGTTCCGCGGGATTCTCCCCGACGGACGGTCGACACAGTCGATCTCCCGGCTGATCTCGGCATCCCTTCGCCCCCCACCGGACCCGAGGCCGCCGAGGCCGGGCTGTTCGAACTGGAACTGGAGAAGGCACCGGAGCTGGAGGTGCCGGCACCGGCCGCGGGCCGGCTGGTAAGGCTGCGCGCGCGCCTGGCCCGTTCCCAGAGCAGCCTGGGCCGTGGCCTGCTGCTGTTGCTGTCCGGGGACAACCTCGACGAGGAGGTCTGGGAAGACGTCGAGACAATCCTGCTGGTCGCCGACGTCGGCGTCACACCGACCCAGGAGCTGGTCACGTCGTTGCGTACGAGGGTGAAGGTCCTCGGCGCGCGCCGGCCCGCGGACGTCCGTGCCCTGCTGCGCGACGAACTGCTCGCCCAGATCGGTACCAGCACCGACCGCACGCTGCAGGCGTTCGCGCAGGGCCGGCCGGCGAACATCCTCGTCGTCGGGGTGAACGGCACCGGCAAGACCACGACCTGCGGAAAGATCGCCCGACTCCTCGTGGCGGATGGCCGGACGGTCGTGCTGGGCGCGGCGGACACCTTCCGGGCCGCCGCCGCCGATCAGCTGGAAACCTGGGGGAGCCGGGTCGGAGCGCACACGGTACGCGGGAGCGAGGGCGGCGACCCGGCGTCGGTGGCCTTCGAAGCGGTCAGGCGGGGAATCAGCGACGGCGCGAGCACGGTGGTGGTCGACACCGCGGGACGCCTGCACACCAAGACCGGCCTGATGGACGAGCTCACCAAGATCAAAAGGGTGGTTGCCAAGCTCGGTCCCGTCGACGAGGTGCTGCTCGTGCTGGACGCGACCACCGGCCAGAACGCGGTGGAGCAGGCTCGGGTCTTCGCCCGGGCGGTGGACATCACCGGGATCGTGCTGACCAAGCTCGACGGGACTGCCAAGGGCGGCATCGTGATCGCCGTACAGCGGGAGCTCGACGTCCCGGTGAAGCTGGTCGGTCTGGGGGAGGGCCCGGACGATCTTGCTCCGTTCGACCCGGAGGCGTTTGTCGACGCGTTGCTCGGAGACCCACCGGACTGAATCATGGAACGGAACCGCGGAACGCAACGATGGAACGCAACGATGGAACGCAACGACGGAACGCAACGACGGAACGCACCAGGTGGGCCGGCAGGACCACAATGTGGCCACTGCATCCGGTGCCGCGCTTCTTCCGTACCCGCATGCCGCGACCTACAGTGCCGGGGTGAGGTTTTCAGTCCCGGCTGGATGCGACGGCCGGGACGGACGACGTCCGGCGAGGTGTCCCGCCATCCTCGACGCGGAGGGCGGAGATCACGGCAGGTTCGGTTGTGATCATCGTGTGGGTGCACCTCGCCGGGGTGTCATGGTGGTGTTGCCGCTGTAGTGAGATGGCGGTGGGCGGTCCGGCTCCGGCTCGGCCCGCCAGGTGCGTACCCTGAGAACTGCGGTTCGCCAGCGATCTCGGAGTGTGCGCGTGTTCGACACCCTGTCCAGCCGTCTCGACAAGGCTTTCTCGTCACTTCGTGGCAAGGGACGGCTGTCCGAGGCCGACATCAATGCCACCGCCCGGGAGATCCGGGTGGCGTTGCTGGAGGCCGACGTCGCCCTGCCGGTGGTCCGTGCCTTCATCACCGCCCTTCGTGAACGGGCCAGGGGCGAGGAGGTCTCGGCCTCGCTGAATCCCGCCCAGCAGGTCATAAAGATCGTCAACCAGGAGCTGGTCACGATCCTGGGTGGTGGGACGACCACCCTGCGGTTCACCAAGACGCCGCCCACCGTCATCCTGCTGGCGGGCCTGCAGGGAACGGGCAAGACGACGTTGGCCGGCAAGCTCGGCCGGTGGCTCAAGGCCCAGGGCCACACCCCTCTCCTCGTCGCCGCCGACCTTCAGCGTCCGAACGCGGTCACGCAGCTTCAGGTTGTGGCCGGCCGGGCCGGTGTGGAGGTGTACGCGCCCGAACCCGGCAACGGCGTGGGTGACCCGGTCGCAGTCGCCCGTGACGCGGTGGAATACGCCCGACGCCGCCTGCACGACGTGGTCGTCGTCGACACCGCGGGCCGTCTCGGTGTGGATGCCGACATGATGCGCCAGGCCGCCACTATCCGTGACGTGACGTCTCCGGACGAGATCCTGTTCGTCGTCGACGCCATGATCGGTCAGGACGCTGTCACCACGGCGCAGGCATTCGCCGACGGTGTGGGCTTCACCGGGGTGGTGCTCACCAAGCTCGACGGTGACGCGCGCGGCGGTGCCGCATTGTCGGTCGCGCACCTGACCGGTCGTCCGATCATGTTCGCCTCCACCGGTGAGGCGCTGGAGGACTTCGACGTCTTCCACCCCGAGCGGATGGCCTCGCGCATCCTGGGGATGGGCGACGTCCTCACCCTCATCGAGCAGGCCGAAAAGGCGTTCGAGGCCGATCAGGCCGAGGAGATGGCGGCGAAGATGGCCGCCTCGGAGTTCACCCTCTCCGACTTCCTCGACCAGATGCTCACCGTTCGCAAGATGGGGCCGATCGCCAACCTGCTCGGGATGCTGCCCGGCATGGGGCAGATGAAGGAGCAGCTTTCCCAGATCGACGATCGCGACGTCGACCGGGTCGTGGCGATCATCCGGTCGATGACTCCGGCCGAGCGGCATGACCCGCGCATCCTCCAGGCGTCCCGTAAGGCGCGTGTAGCCCGCGGCTCCGGTGTGACCGTCACCGAGGTCAACCAGCTTCTCGACCGGTTCGAGGATGCGCGCAAGGTCATGAAGCAGATGGCTGGCGGTCTCGGCGGACCCGGTGGGGCCTTCCGCGCCAAGACGGCGGCCAACCGTAAGGCCGTGAAGAAGGCCAAGGGCGCGAAACGCAAGGGCAACCCGGCCGCCCGCGCCGCGCAGACGCAGGCGGAAAAGATCGAGGCCGAGACACGGCGTGCCGGCAGCCCCCCCGGTGGGCTTCCGGCCGGACTCGGCAACGGCGAGCTGCCCGACCTGTCGGCCCTGATGCGAGGCGGTGGTTTCCCGCCGTCCGGACAGGGGCGCGGCGGGCGGCACTGAGGCCCCTGTAGGCGGCCTGTGTGGTCGCTAGCGCGGGCGATCTGGCAAACTATGATGGTGGCGTGGGTTCCTCACCCTAGCTGTGTTCACCTGTTCACCTGTTCACCATTGCCCTGTTCACTATCGGCGTCGTCGCGGTGGATGTCTGTGCCGCGGGCGGCGTTCGGCAAACCGAGCTGCCGGTACTCCGCGTCCGCACCGTGGTGTCCGGTGACTACCGACGTACGTCTGGAGCAGTTCGACAATCGTGGCAACCAAGATCAAACTTCAGCGCCTCGGCAAGATGCGCGAGCCGCACTACCGGATCGTCGTCGCGGACGCCCGCACCAAGCGGGACGGACGCGTCATCGAAGCGATCGGGCAGTACCACCCGAAGTCCGACCCGAGCATCATCAAGGTGGACGCTGAGCGCGCCGAGTATTGGCTTGCTGTCGGTGCCCAGCCGACCGAGCCGGTACTGGCGATCCTCAAGGTCACCGGTGACTGGCAGAAGTTCAAGGGCCTTCCCGCGCCACCGCCGATAAAGGTTGCGGCTCCCAAGGCTGACAAGCGCGAGGTGTTCCAGGCTGCGGCCAGGGCCGCAGCCGGTCTCACCGACAAGCCCGCCACCACGCCGAAGAAGGGCAAGAAGGCGACGGAGGACGCGTCTGCCGGCGACAAGACCGAGCAGGCTGCTGAGTCGTCGACTCCGGAGGGGCAGTAAGTGCTGGAAGCCGCCCTCGAGCATCTTGTTCGGGGCATCGTCGACCACCCGGACGACGTGCGCGTGGACATGGGGTCGGGTCGGCGGGGGCGAACCCTCCAGGTTCGTGTGCATCCGGATGATCTCGGCAAGGTCATCGGGCGCGGCGGGAGAACCGCCCGTGCCCTGCGGACAGTCATGGCCGGGGTGGGAGGTCGGGGCCTGCGTGTCGACGTGATCGACGTCGACCGGTAGGTCCCGCTGGTGGGTAACTAGTGGGTAATCGGTGAGTACAGTGGAAGATCCACAATATGGATCATGAGTCCGGCGGTCCACTGGTGACCAGGGGACCCGGAGTCCCGGCAGGACTGAATGAGCATGGTCGTGCTGCCTTTGGCCGTCCGGCGGACGAGCCGGTCGTGGTCGGTCGGATCGGTCGTCCCCACGGTGTCCGTGGGGACGTGACGATCGGCGTTCGCACGGACGTTCCCGACCGGAGGTTCGCCCCCGGGACGCAACTGCGCGGCGCCCCTCCCATGACCACGTCCCTGGTGGTGGCAGGGTCGCGTTGGCACGCCGGACGCCTGCTGGTGCGGTTCGAGGGCATCGGCGATCGAACTGCCGCCGAGACCCTGCGCGGGCTCGTTCTCACCATCGCGCCTGGCCAGGTGGGCGCCGCCGCGGACGACGGTGATGAGGACGTCGACGACCTCTGGTGGGATCGTGATCTCGTCGGGCTGCGGGTAGTCACGGTGGACGGCGTTGACGTGGGCACAGTCGTCGACGTCGTCCACACTCCCGCCGGGGAGCTGCTTGCTGTCGACTGTGTCGGTGGTCACGAGGTACTCGTCCCGTTCGTGCGCGAAATCGTGCCGATGGTCGAGGTGCCGGACGGCCGGATCGTCGTCGACCCGCCGCCGGGCCTTTTTGACCTGGAGTAGCGGAGTAACCGTGCGCGTCGATATAGTTACAATCTTTCCCGCCTACCTGAGCCCCCTGGAGCTGTCCCTGGTCGGCCGGGCCCGCGCGCGCGGCATCCTCGACGTCCATCTGCACGATCTACGACAGTGGGCGAACGACGTGCACCGGACCGTCGATGACGCCCCCTACGGCGGGGGGCCGGGCATGGTCATGCGTCCGGAGCCGTGGTGGGCGGCGCTGACCGAGATCTGCGCGCTGGGAGCGGCGGACGGCCGGCGGCCCCGGATCATCGTCCCGACCCCGGTCGGGCGGCCCTTCACACAGGCGTATGCCGCCGGCCTGGCCGACGAACAGTGGCTGGTGTTCTGCTGCGGCCGTTACGAAGGCATCGACGCGCGCGTTATCGACGAGTGGGCCGACGACGAGATCTCCATCGGTGACTATGTTCTTGCCGGGGGAGAGGTCGCCACCCTGGTCGTCCTGGAAGCGGTCACCCGGCTGCTGCCCGGAGTCGTCGGCAACGCCGAGTCCGTGGTGGACGACTCCTTTGCCAGCGGGCTGCTGGAGGCGCCGGTGTACACCCGACCGCCGGTGTGGGGCGACCACGAGGTTCCGGCTGTGCTGCGCTCCGGGGACCACGCCGCCATCGGCCGATGGCGGCGTGAGGAGGCCCTGCGACGGACCGCGCACCGCCGTCCGGACCTGCTTGGTCGTTTAGACCGTCCGGCGAGCGACGACCTGGCGGGCGCCGATCCGGCCGGCGACGACTTGGCCGAGTGTGATCGCATACCCACTGGGGATGATCGAGTGTCCCGCCTGGAGCATCGCGTGGAGCATTCCGGCACGGGTGAGACCGACTCGGACGCTCGTGTGGCACAGTAGGATACGGTCTCCGGCCGTCCGCCGCACCGGTTGAAACCTCTCGGAGCGAGCGGGTACGTGGTCCGCTAAAGTGGCTTACTTCTGCCGGCCGGACCGCATCCGATCCATCCCGTCATCACCGCGAGAAAGCGACTGCCATGCAAACCCTGGACAGCCTCGATGCCGCGTCGCTGAGGACCGACGTCCCGAAGTTCTGGCCGGGCGACACCCTGAAGGTTCATGTTCGTGTCGTCGAAGGCAACCGCCAGCGCATCCAGGTCTTCCAGGGCGTCGTGATCCGGCGGCAGGGTGGTGGCGTGCGTGAGACCTTCACGGTCCGTAAGGTCAGCTTCGGCGTCGGCGTGGAGCGGACCTTCCCGGTCCACAGCCCGGTGGTATCCAAGATCGAAATTGTGACTCGCGGGGACGTCCGCCGCGCAAAGCTCTACTACCTGCGTGATCTGCGCGGCAAGGCGGCGAAAATCAAGGAGAAGCGTCGGCCGGCTGGGCGCTAGAGCTGACAGCCACTGCGCCGCCAGCAGGTGGCTGGGACGGCCGGTCGTGGCGTGATCGCAACCGGCCGGTGTGGCGACGCGAACACCGAACACGCGTCGCCGTGCCGTCGTTGGAGCCGGTCAGTCGCGTAGGGTGGTCAGCGATCGTTTTCAACCGGGTTCCCCGGACATCACATTCCGGCCGAAGTCGGCGAACCCATGAGGTGGCGCGGTGAGTGGAGCCGAGCACAGTCGTCCGATGCGCCGGGGTGGGTCCCCTCCCGCCGGCTCCGCGGACGACCGCGCGGACGACGCGGTCTACCCGCACAGCGAGCAGACCGGCCCCTCCGCGCGGGTCGAGGACGGGAAAACCGAGCGCGCACCGAGTACCCAGCCGCAGCCGGGCGCCATCGGTGAACCCGGTCAACACCAGGTGCACGCGGCCTTTGTCACCGACGACGGCCGCCAGGTCGAGGCCGCAGGCGCCACCGGGGAGAACATTATCGGTGAGAACGTGACCGGCCAGGACATCCAGGACGTCCAGGGGGCCGAAGCGGCTGCCACGGACAACCCGCCAGCCGGCCGGCGCCCAGCAGCCCGTACTCCTCGCGGCGGTCGTGGCTCGTTCGCCCGCGAGTTGCCGCTGCTCGTTCTGATCGCCTTTCTGCTTGCTCTGCTCATCAAGGCGTTCCTCATCCAGGCGTTCTGGATACCGACCGTCTCGATGGAGCGCACCCTGCTGGTCAACGACCGGGTACTGGTCAACAAGCTTGTCTACCGCTTCCGGGACGTCCACCGCGGAGAGATCGTCGTGTTCAACGGCGACGGCACCGGTTTCGAACGGGCCGAGACGCTGATCACGCCGCCGAGCAACGTCTTTTCCCGGGCGGTCCGGTCGGTCCAGGGGGTGCTCGGGCTCGGCGCGCCCAGTGACAAGGACTTCATCAAACGTGTCATCGGTGTGGGCGGCGACACGGTCGCATGTTGTGACGCCCAGGGGCGGGTGACGGTCAACGGCAGGCCGCTGGACGAGCCGTACGTCTACGAGAACAGCCCGATCGGCGGGGGCCGCGAGTTCGATCCGGTGAAGGTTCCACCCGGCGAGCTGTGGGTCATGGGCGACCACCGCAGCGAGTCCTCGGACTCCCGGGTGAACGGCACCATCCCAGAGAGCAAAGTCGTCGGCCGCGCCTTTGTGCGGGTCTGGCCGCTGGGTCGGATGGCGATCCTGACTCCGCCGGACATCTTCGCAGCCGCGGGCGGACCCGCGGCGGCGGCCGTGCCGCTCGCCGGTGTCGGGCTGGCGGGAGCAGCGGTGGTGGGAGGAGCCACCATGGTGCGGCGCGGGCGGGGTTCGCCCGGTAGCCTGCCGACGCGATCGGCGAAACGGCCCGGGAGGCACACAGGTGACGACAACGGCGACGGTCCGTCGGCCCGGTGGGACGGTCGCCGTGGGCGACCGCTGCAGCGCTTGGCGACCCGTCGGCGACGGTGTCCGGCCGGAGCACCTCCTGCCGTTCGCACCGACCAGCCCGGTGATCCGACGTGACTGCGGGCTGTGGGGCTACGAACGTGCGCTGTGGCGCCGGGGGCTCGCGCCCGTGGCCGGGGTCGACGAGGCCGGCCGTGGCGCCTGCGCGGGTCCGCTCGTGGTGGCTGCCGTCATCCTCCCCGCGAGCAGATCGCGCCGCCTCGACGATCTCACGGACTCCAAGCGGATGTCGGCGCAGCTGCGTGAACGGGTGTTCGACGAGATACTGTCCGTCGCCCAGGCATGGGCGACCGTCGTGATCCAGCCGTTCGAGATCGACGCGTGGGGTGTGCACGTGGCAAACATCGCCGGGATGCGTCGCGCTGTGGCACGGCTTACCCGGCGGCCGGGGTACGTCCTCACCGACGGGTTCGCGGTGCCGGGGCTGGGGGTTGAATCCACGGCCGTGCTCAAGGGCGACCAGGTCGTGGCCTGTGTGGCGGCTGCGTCGGTGGTGGCCAAGGTGACCCGAGACCGGATCATGAAAGATCTCCATCGCCGGCATCCCGAGTACGATTTCGCCCAGCACAAGGGGTATGTAACGGCCGGGCACGCCGCGGCGCTGGCCGCGTACGGGCCGTGCGAACAGCATCGGATGTCGTATGTCAATGTGGCACAAGCTCAACGCGAACGACTGTCGCGGCTGGAGGACGCCGTGACACGAACCGGGCTACGCAGCGCGACGGAGAGCGCATGAGCGCCGAAGACCTCGAGAAGTACGAGACCGAGATGGAGCTCCAGCTCTACCGTGAGTACCGGGACGTCGTCGGTCTCTTTTCCTATGTGATCGAGACGGAGCGTCGCTTCTATCTCGCGAACGACTACCAGATCGAGGTCCGCAACAGCGCCGGTGAGATCTTCTTCGAACTCACCCTGCGCGACGCCTGGGTCTGGGACATGTTCCGGCCGGCGAGGTTCGTGAAGAACGTCCGGGTGGTCACGTTCAAGGACATCAACGTCGAGGAACTGACCAAGGCCGAGCTCTAGCCTTTCCAGGCTGGTTCCGGCCTTTTCAGGTCGCCTCTGCTCACTGTTCGTTACCTGTGGATGGATTCGCGATATTGGTCCGTTTTATCCACAGATCGTCCCATGCTCTCGCCCTGCTTCGGCCCGCCGGCCACCCTGATCTCCACGGGCGCGTCCGTCGCCCGTGGACGGGAGCGGACGATGCGGGTCAAGGACGCGCTCGGGCGGTTCGGGGAGGACACCGCTGCCCGGCATCTGTCGCAGTGCGGGATGGAGATTCTCGACCGTAACTGGCGATGTGCGGCCGGCGAGATCGACATTGTCGCCCGGGACGGTTCGTATCTGGTGTTCTGCGAGGTCAAGACCCGTTCCGGGGATCGCTACGGCACACCGGCACAGGCCGTGGTGCCGGCCAAGGCCGCACGCATCCGCCGGCTGGCGCTCGCGTGGCTGCGCGACCATGAACATGCGTCGACGGCGCTTCGCTTCGACGTCGTCGAGGTCTACCGCACCCGCAACAGCCCGCTGCGGGTGGAACATCTGCGGGGGGCGTTCTGATGTCGCTGGCGCGGGCGCTCAGTGTCGCGGTCGTGGGGGTCCGCGGGCACCTCATCGAGGTCGAGGCGGATCTCGCGAACGGGCTACCGGCCATCACCCTCGTCGGTCTGCCGGACGCGTCGCTGCACGAGGCCAGGGACCGCATCCGGGCCGCGATCGTCAACTCGGGTCAGAACTGGCCGAGCCAGCGGATCACGGTCGGCCTTTTCCCGGCGACCCTGCCGAAGTCCGGCAGCGGGTTCGACGTGGCGATGGCCGCCGCGATCCTCGGGGCTGCGGCCACCGTCCCCCCGGAGGCGCTACGCGGTCGGGTGCTCCTCGGGGAACTGGCGCTGGACGGCCGGCTGCGGCCGGTCCGTGGGGTGCTGCCGGCGACGATCGCGGCGCTCGACGCCGGCATCGAACGTGTCGTCGTACCCGAGGCGAACGGCGCGGAGGCCGCGCTCGTACCGGGAGCCGTCGTCGAACCGGTGAGGGATCTGGACTGTCTGGTCCGGCTGCTGCGCGGGGAGTACGAGCCGGCCCCGCCCGTGGCGGCCGATACCAACGCGGCGCAGCCCAGCGCCGTGGGAGCCGGCGATCTCGTCGACGTGGCGGGCCAGCCGCGCGGCCGGCTCGCCGTCGAGGTGGCGGCCGCCGGCGGCCACCACCTGTTCATGCAGGGGCCGCCGGGCAGCGGCAAGACCATGCTGGCCGAGCGGTTGCCGGGCCTGCTGCCCGCACTCGACACCGAGGCCGCTCTGGAGGTGACCGCGGTGCACTCGGTGGCCGGGCTGCTGCCCGAGGACTGCCCGCTGGTGGTCCGTCCGCCGTACCGCAACCCGCACCACTCGGCTACGCCGGCGGCGCTGGTCGGGGCCGGTTCGACCGTGCTACGCCCAGGCCTGGCCAGCCAGGCGCACCGGGGCGTGCTGTTTCTCGACGAGGCACCCGAATTCGCCCGCATCACCCTCGACGTGCTACGCCAGCCGCTGGAAAGCGGGGTGATCGAACTGGCGCGAGCCCGGGTGAGCGCGCGGTTTCCCGCCCGTTTCCTGCTGGTGCTCGCGGCGAACCCGTGTCCGTGCGCCCGGGCCAACGGTGCCGCGGCCAAGGCATGCGACTGCCCGAGCCTGGTGCGCAGACGCTATCTCTCCCGGCTGTCGGGTCCGCTGCTCGACCGGGTGGACCTGCAGGTCGAGCTTGCCGCGCCCAGCCGGGCCGAGCTGCGCGCGGACGCCAAATACGCCGACACCTCGGCGGTTGCGGCGCAACGGGTCAAAGCGGCGCGGGAGGCGACGGCCCGCCGGCTGGCCGGGACGCCATGGCGTACCAACGCGGAGATCCCCGGTTCCGCCCTGCGGCGGGTGTGGGCGCTGCCGGCGAAGGTGACCCGTTCGGCCGATCTCGCCTTCGAGTCCGGGCAGCTCACCGCGCGTGGTCTGGACCGCGTCCTGAGGGTGGCCTGGACCCTTGCGGACCTGGCTGACCTGCCGGCCCCGGGACCGACACAGATCGGGATGGCCCTGGACCTGCGCCTGCCCGGGAGGTGGCAATGATCGGTGACAGCGAGCGGTGGGCCAGGGCGGCTCTGTCGCGCGCGATCGGCTCGGACCGGCCGGCGATCGGAGTCGAGGTGTCCCGCCGCGGCGCCGCCGCGGTCTGGGCGGGGCTGCGAGACCGCCATCCCGCGGTCGACCCCGAACGGGACCTGCGCCTGTTGGCGGCTCTCGGCGGGCGGTTCATCTGCCCGGGTGACCCCGAGTGGCCGTCTTCGCTGGACGTCTTCGGCCGGCTGCCCGACGGCCCTGACACCGAACCGGGAGAACCACTCGGGCTGTGGGCTCGCGGAAACGGGGACCTGAGCCAGCTGTGTGAACGGGCGGTGGCTGTGGTGGGATCCCGTGCGGCGACCGGCTACGGGACGACCGTCGCGGCTGACCTTGCCTCCGGACTTGCCGACCGGGGCTGGACGGTCGTCTCCGGCGCGGCGTTCGGTATTGACGCGGCGGCCCACCACGGGGCGCTGGCGGCATCCGGTCCCACGATTGCGGTCCTGGCCGGAGGAGTCGACGTCGCATATCCCCGCGCCCATGCCGACCTACTGGCGCGGATTCGTGACAACGGGTTGGTCATCAGCGAGTCGGCGCCGGGAAGCCCGCCGTACCGGGGGCGCTTTCTGACCCGGAACAGGATCATCGCCGCACTGACCCGGGGCACGGTTCTCGTCGAAGCGGGCCACCGCAGCGGCGCACTGAACACCGTCCGTCACGCCCGCCGTTTCGGGCGTGTGGTGATGGCTGTGCCGGGGCCGGTCACGAGTGCCACCAGCGTCGGATGCCACCGTCTGCTACGGACCCACCGTGAACAGGCCGTCCTGGTCACCGATGCCGCCGAGGTCTGCGAGGAGATCGGCGGCATCGGTGAGCTCGCCGAATACCCGCCGGCGGACACCGGCTCCCGCGACGGCCTGCCCGAGCTGGTTCGCCGCATGCTGGACGTGATGCCGGCACGCAGGTCGGTGGGAGCGGCGGTGCTGGCACAGCGACTCGGGGAACGGCCTGAAACGGTGCAGGCGCTGATGGGTCCGCTGGTCGTCGAGGGTCTGGTGGAGCTCCGCAACGACGGATACCGCCTGACGGCACTGGGCCGGGCACCGTCCGCGGCCGGTACATCGGGGCGTTGTGAACCAGCCGGCCGTTGTTGACACGGAGGTGAGCGCAGGGCACTGTGCGTCGGATGGGCGGTGCGGTCGCTGACTCCCGGGATCCTGTCTCCGGGAACGTCACGGCTTCCTGGGATGTCGCGGTCTGCGCATACCTTCGCCATCTGGCGACTGAGCGGAACCGGTCCCCGGAAACCGTTCGTGCCTACCAGGCCGATCTCGCTCATCTGCGCAAGTACGCCCATGGCGTGGGGCTCGACGAACTGACCGGTCTCGACCTCGGAGTGCTGCGCGGCTGGCTTGCCGGGATGCGTGCCAACGGCGCTGCCAGCGCCACACTGGCCAGGCGGGCCTCGGTGGCGCGCAGCTTCAGCGCGTTCGCGGCCCGGCGAGGATGGCTGGCCACCGATGTCGCGGAGCGGCTGGCGAGTCCCCGGCGACCAGCGACGCTACCGGATGTGCTGACCGCCACCCAGGCGTGGGATCTGTTGGCGACGGGCCTCCGATCGGTTTCGGGCAGTGACCCACCCGGACCCGCTCAGACCGCGGTTGTCGTCCGCGACGACGCCGTACTCGAGCTGCTGTACGCCACCGCCACCCGCGTCAGCGAACTGTGCGGTCTCGACCTCGACGACGTCGATGACGAGCGACGGTTGGTGAGAGTCCGCGGCAAGGGTGGGCGCGAGCGTGCCGTCCCCTTTGGCGTGCCCGCCCAGCGGGCATTGCGGACCTGGCTTGAGATCGGCCGCCCCGTACTTGCCGGAGCCGGCAGTGGACGAGCGCTGTTCCTGGGGGTGCGTGGCCGCCGGCTCGATCCCAGGGCGGTCCGGCGCATTCTTGACGCCCGTATTGCCGCGGTCGATGGGATCGGGTCGATGAGCCCGCACGGCATCCGCCACTCCGCAGCCACACATCTGCTGGAAGGCGGCGCGGATCTCCGGTCGGTGCAGGAGTTCCTCGGCCATGCCAGTCCCGCCACGACACAGATCTACACTCACGTCACACCGGAACGACTGCGTGCCGCGTTTGAGCAGGGGCACCCACGGGCCTGACGACCGACGAACAGCGGCGGGCATGTCACCCGATGGGCAACAACCTCGGTGGCCGGCGGCGGAGCAGGTCGAGTGGATCGAGGTAGCGAGCCCCTTCGCGCAAGCCCCAGTGCAGGCAGGCATCCGCGGGGCAGCCGGGATGCCCGGCCACGAGCCGGCCGATTGTTTCGCCCGCAGCCACTGTCTGGCCGGTGGTGACGGCTGGATCCACCGGCTCGTAGGTCGTCCGCAGCGACCCGTGGCTGATGGTTGTCACACCTCGCCCGGCAATCATGCCGGCGAACGAGACGATTCCCCGACCGGCGGCACGCACCTGTGCCCCCGGGGCGGCCACGAGGTCGATGCCGCGGTGGCCGGGACCGTACGGTGACGACGGCGGACTGAAGCCACGGCCGAGGGTGAGCGGTCCGTCCAGCGGTGCACGCCAGGCAGGTCCGGCTGATCCCAGGGCGGCACCGGTCGGCGACAGCGGGTTCACACCGACGGTGCCGGCAAGCGGTACCGGCCGCGCGGGCGCCGACTGTGCGGCGGGCGACTGTGCGGGTGCTGGCTGCGCGGGCGCTGACGGTGGAGGGGTCGGCTGCGCAGGTGTCGGCCGGATGGGGGACGTGGCCGCCCGGGTGCCGTAGCTGACCATCGGATGCGGCCACCCGGCGGCCACGAGGGCGAGCAGCGCAGCCATCAGCAGGAAGAAGAGGAACGCACGGTGTCGGGACGGCGGGGTCATGGCGTCTCCGGATTTCCGGGCCTTCGGCGACGCGATACCATGATCGAGTCTTCGAAGGCTGCTGGCGTGCTTCGGGCGGGTGGCCCACGAGTCCTCGCCGGCACGGCAGGTGTGATCGCACCGTCTCGGTCCGAGGGGCCGGGGGGCGTCCGTGGTGACTCGCGTCCGCTCCCGCTGTTGTCACGGTGACCGGTTCGGGTCCGGCAGTCACGGCTGGGCGCGTGCCTGTGGACAACCTGTCGGCTGCTGATCGGACTGTGCGCATCCCGCTCGGGCTGCTGGGCGCGTGCCTGTGGACAACCCGCTGGGGGGCGGTGTGGTGGTGGGCGTAGGATCGGGAACACAGCTCGATCGATCGAGCTGAATCCACACGCCCTTCTTTGCCTGCCCTCCCGGTACGGCTGGAAGGCTTCCTCGGTCCGCCGCTGTGCGCGGTGGTAGGGGCCAGCAGGGCGTCAGGGGCTCCGGTCGCCGGCCGGAGCCGGTAACCGAGGTGCGTCGGTACGCCCGGCGCAGAAGGGAGCGACGAGCCGTGGCCGTCGTCACCATGAAGCAGCTGCTTGAAAGCGGTGTGCATTTCGGGCACCAGACGAAGCGCTGGAACCCGAAGATGAAGCGTTTCATCTTCACGGAACGCAATGGCATTTACATCATCGACCTGCAGCAAACCCTGTCCTACATCGATCGTGCCTACGACTTCGTCAAGGAGACCGTCGCGCACGGCGGCACCGTCCTGTTCATCGGTACGAAGAAGCAGGCCCAGGAAGCCATCGAGGAGCAGGCGCAGCGGGTCGGCATGCCCTACGTCAAGGAGCGCTGGCTGGGTGGCATGCTCACCAACTTCTCCACGGTGTACAAGCGTCTCCAGCGGCTGAAGGAGCTCGAGGAGATCGAGCTGACTGGCGGCACCGAGGTCCGGACGAAGAAGGAACAGCTCGTTCTGTCCCGGGAGAAAGCCAAGCTCGAGCGGACTCTCGGCGGTATCCGGGACATGACCCGCGTGCCGAGCGCGGTCTGGGTCGTCGACACCAAGAAGGAGCACATCGCTGTCGGCGAGGCCCGCAAGCTGGGAATCCCGGTCGTCGCGATCCTGGACACCAACTGCGACCCGGACGAGGTCGACTACCCGATTCCCGGCAACGACGACGCCATCCGCAGCGCGACCCTGCTCACCCGGGTGGTGGCGGACGCCGTGGCGGACGGGCTGGTCTCCCGTGCGGGCGGGTCGACTGCGGTGGACGTCAAGCCGGAGGCGGCAAGCGGCAGGGAGCCGCTGACCGAGTGGGAGCAGGAGTTGCTGCAGGGGCAGGCTTCCCCGGCAGCTGCGACGGCGACAGCGACAGCAGCCGACCCCGATGCGGAGCAGGCGGTCAGTGGCCCGCCGAACGCAGCAGCCCACTCCGACTCCGATCCGGTTTCCGCGGTGGGTGCCGCGACCGCGGTGGGTGCCGCGACCGCTCGGGCCTGAATCATCCCGGATGCTCCCTGCCCCGCCTTCGCGTGGCCGTACCGTCGTGCCGGAGTCTTCCGTGCAGGCGGCACACGCGAAGCCTGCGCCGGGCAGACCTGATATCACTGTCGGTGGTCTCGCGGGCCGGGCGTGGTGCCTGGGGTACCACCAGCACGTCCTCACAAGACCCAGTAGCGACCCCATGGACTCCGGCCTCCGGCAGTGCGAAAAAACAATGATCGCATTGCCGGAGGCCCGGTAGCTCCCACAAACACCAGCAGCCGGACGGAACGAGAAGAGCACCATGGCAGAAATCACAGCCGCTGACATTCGCAAGCTCCGGGAACTCACCGGCGCCGGGATGAGTGACGTCAAGAAAGCGCTCGTCGAAAACGACGGCGACTTCGAGAAGGCCAAGTCCTGGCTGCGGGAGAAGGGCTTGGCGCAGGTTGCCAAGCGGGCTGGGCGCAGTGCCTCCAACGGTCTGGTGGAGTCCTACCTGCACAAGACCGACCCGCAGCTGCCTCCCACCATCGGTGTTCTTCTGGAACTGAAGTGCGAGACCGACTTCGTCGCGAAGACCGACCAGTTCAAGCAGCTCGCACGCGACATTGCGCAGCACATCGCGGCGGCGGATCCGCTCTACGTGACCGCGGAGCAGATCCCGAACGAGGTCATCGAACAGGAAAAGAAGATCTATGAGGCGGCGGCTCGGGAGGAGGGCAAGCCCGACCAGGCTCTCCCGAAGATTGTGGAGGGTCGTCTGAACGGCTATGTGAAGTCGGTCGTTCTGCTTGAGCAGGCCTGGGTCCGGGATGGCAAGCTCACCATCCGTGCGTTGCTGGAGCAGGCCGGATCCTCGCTCGGTGAGAAGATCGAAGTTGGCCGGTTCGCCCGGTTCAACGTCAAGACGGCCTGATCCGCGCTACCCCCTCGCCGGGAGAGGGACGACAGGGCCGGGAAGGTCGACGTCAGCCGAGCCGACGTGACAGATCGCCGACTTCACCAGGAGGTGTTTCGTTCCTCCTGTCCGTCATGTGTACGTCGAACGAATCGGAAGTGGCGGCCAGAGGTTCTGCAGCCCGATCGGGTAGGGCAGACTACTCGCAGTGCATAATCCACCGGCCGATGATCGTAGCCGACGGCGAGGGGGCCGCTCGTGATCGAAAACGCCATCAGGGATGCAGAAGCAGCTACACCTGGTTGTGACGTCGCGGAGGTGCGCTGGCGACGCGTGTTGCTGAAGCTGTCCGGCGAGGCATTTGCCGGTAGCGAGTCGCTTGGCATCGATCCGGAGACACTTGCGACGATCGCTCGTCAGATCGGTGAGGTGAGCCGGACGGGTATCGAGGTCGCGATCGTGGTTGGCGGCGGCAACATGTTCCGTGGGCAGCTCCTTGCTGAGCGCGGTGTCGACCGTGCCCGGGCCGACTACATGGGGATGCTCGGCACTGTGATCAACTGTCTGGCGTTACAGGACGTCCTCGAGCGCGCGGGCGTGGTCACACGGGTGCAGACGGCGATTGCCATGGGGCAGGTCGCCGAGCCTTATCTGCCTCTGCGTGCCATCCGGCACCTGGAGAAGGGCCGGGTTGTCATCTTCGGCGCGGGGCTGGGGGCACCGTTCTTCTCGACCGACACCACTGCCGCGCAACGCGCCCTGGAGATCAAGGCGCAGGCTGTTCTCAAGGCCACCAAGGTCGACGGTGTGTATGACGCCGACCCGACAACGAACCCCCATGCGGTTCGCTTCGACACGCTCGTCTACGGCGAGGTGCTGTCTCGTGGGCTGAAGGTCATGGACGCTACGGCCATCAGCCTGTGCATGGACAACAGGTTGCCAATCGTGGTTTTCGACCTGCTGACGGAAGGGAACATACTGCGAGCCGTCCGCGGTGAGAAGATCGGCACCCTGGTCAGTGTGGACGAGGGCGGGACGGAAGGACGACGGTGATCGACGATGTACTCCTCGAGGCCGAGGAGAAGATGGACAAGGCGGTCTCGGTCGCGAAGGACGACTTTGCCAACATCCGGACGGGGCGGATCACCCCGTCGGTGTTCTCGAAGGTTCTCGTCGACTACTACGGCGCGCCCACCCCGGTGAACCAGCTCGCATCGTTCCACATCCCGGAAGCGAGAATGGTGATCATAACCCCGTACGACAAGGGCTCGCTGGCCGCCATCGAGAAGGCCGTGCGTGACTCCGACCTCGGGGTGAACCCGAGCAACGACGGTACGATCATCCGCTGCCTGTTCCCGGAGCTCTCCGAGCAGCGTCGGCGTGACCTGGCCAAGGTTGCCCGGGCGAAGGCGGAGGAGGCCAGGGTCAGCATCCGCAACGTGCGTCGTCACAGCAAGGATGCGATCGACCGCATCGTTCGCGACGGTGACGCCGGGGAGGACGAAGGCCGGCGCGGGGAAAAGGACCTGGACGAGGCAACGCACCGTTATGTCAGCCAGGTGGATGAGCTGCTGCGGCACAAGGAGTCGGAGCTGCTGGCGGTCTGAACGACGTCGACAGCCGACGGTTGCCCTGCGTTGTTGTCCGCTGCCGTGAGTAGAACGGGCGCCATGGCGGTACTCTCTTCGTCCGCCACTGCGGCCCCGCCGCAAGCCTGGCCGCAGCCGCGGGCGGGGATGACGGCGTGACCCGCACCAGGCAGGTGGTCGGCGTGCCCCGGGTCCGTGGCATCCGGGCTGGACGGGATCTTCCGGCCGCGATCGTCGTCGGGGTCGCGCTGGCCCTGATCATCATCGTCCCCCTGTTCACCGTCCGTCCACTGTGGATCGCCGTCATCTGTGTGACGATGGCGGTCGGTACCTATGAACTGGTCAGGGCGCTGCGTCTGGTCGGAGGAAGGATCGCGTTGCCGCCGCTCGCGGCGGGTACGGCGGCGATGCCCGCGGTCGCCTACGCCACGGGTACCTCCGGACTGGTGGTGACCCTGGCCGCGACCGTCGTCATGGTGACCGCGTGGCGTCTTGCCTACCGGGACGGTCACCTGCTCCACGACGTGGCCGCGGGGGTGTTCTGCGCGGCCTATGTGGGCCTACCGGCTGGTTTCGCCGCGCTGCTGACCAGCCCACCGGACGGACCTCGGCGGATGGTTGCCTGTCTGGCCACCGCGGTCGCCAGTGATATCGGCGGCTACACGGCCGGTGTGCTCTCCGGCGGCCGGCACAAACTCGCCCCGAACGTGTCCCCGGGGAAGTCGTGGGAGGGCTTTGCCGGTTCCGCCGTCACCTGCGTGATCGTCGCTGGTGTGTCGATGGCCTGGACCCTGCACGCCGCCGTCTGGCAGGGGGTGGTGCTGGGTCTTGCGGTCGCGTGCACCGCCACCATCGGTGACCTCGGTGAGTCGCTGCTCAAGCGGGACATCGGGATCAAGGACATGGGTACCCTGCTGCCGGGGCACGGTGGGATCATGGACAGGTTGGACTCGGTGCTCTGCACGGCTCCCGTGGCCTGGTTGTTGATCACTGCTTTCGTGCCGCCGTCGTGACCTGGCAGACTGGACGGGTCATGACCGCTTCCTCCGCTGCTTCGTCTCCCCGCGCTGCTTCGTCTGCCGTTTCCCGGTCGTTGCCGCTTGTCAGCGCAGCCAGGGCACGGCCGCCCCGTCATCTCGCCGATCTGACCACCGCGCAACGACGTGAGCTCGCCGTGTCACTCGGCGAACCAGCCTTCCGGGCGGACCAGATCTCGCGGCACTACTTCGCCAGACACCTCGGCGCGGGCGACGCCGAAGTGATGACGGATCTTCCCGCCGCCTCCCGCGCGGCGCTCCTGGGCGCGTTGCTGCCCGTGCTGCTGGCCCCGGCCAAGGTCATGACCTGTGATGCCGGCGCGACGCGCAAGACGCTGTGGCGGGCCTTCGACGGGGTACTGATCGAGTCCGTCCTGATGCGTTATCCGGACCGGGCCACGGTCTGTGTATCCAGCCAGGCCGGATGCGGCATGGGTTGCCCGTTCTGCGCCACCGGCCAGGGCGGGCTCACCCGCAACCTGTCCGCAGCCGAGATCGTCGAGCAGGTGGTCGGGGCGGCCCGGGTCCTCACCCGCGGTGGGCTTGCCGGCGGGCCGACCCGGCTGTCGAACGTGGTGTTCATGGGCATGGGGGAGCCGCTGGCGAACTACGCCACGGTGATCACGGCGCTGCGGGCACTGACTGCCCCGCCACCGGACGGCCTCGGTCTGTCCGCCCGTTCGATCACCGTCAGCACCGTGGGGCTGGTGCCGGCGATACGCAGGCTCGCCAGCACCGGTCTGCCGGTGACACTGGCCGTCTCCCTGCACGCGCCCGACGACGAGCTGCGCGACCGTCTGGTTCCGGTGAACAGGCGCTGGCCCGTGGCTGAGGTCCTTGCTGCCGCGTGGGAGTACGGCGAGACGACCGGTCGCCGGGTCAGCATCGAGTACGCCCTGATCGACGATGTCAACGATCAGCCGGAACGTGCCGATGTCCTGGCCGAGCTGCTCACGGGCAGGCTTGCGCATGTCAATCTGATACCCCTCAACCCGACCCGGGGCGTGTCCTGGCAGGCCAGCGCACGGCGCAGGGAGCGCGAGTTCGTCCGCCGGTTACGGTTGCGCGGTATAGCCGCTACCGTTCGTGATACCAGGGGGCGCGACATCGCGGCAGCCTGCGGGCAGCTCGCCGCGGACGGGCCGGACGGACCGGCTGGGACGGATAGGCCGGATTCGGATAGGCCGGATTCGGACGGCAGGCTGGACGGGAGCGGCCGTGCCCGCAGGTGAACGCCGTTCCTCCCGCCGGGCCGTCTCCCGTCGCCACCGCAACCCCCTGTGGGTGCCGGTCACCGCCGCGACCGGAGCAATACTGATCGTTATTGGGCTGGTCCTGTACTTCGGTGGCGGTGACGGCGGCACGGCCACCCGGGTCGAGCAGTCGGTTGGCGCGGACGCACCCGACAGTGCCACGAGCGCGCCGCCGGGTCCGGCGAGTGCTTCCGGTACGCCGCGGGCGTCGGCGTCGCCGGCTGCGGTGAGCGGATGCGTGTCCGGGAAGAGCATCCCGGCCGGGTCGAGCCAGCAGTCGGTCCGGATCGGTACGGACACCCGCGTCTATCAGCTCGCCGTTCCCGCTGCGGATGCCCGGACCAGGTCGCTCCCGCTGATTTTCGTCTTCCATGCTTTCGGGGAGAACGCCGCCGCGGTGGAGGGCTACGCCCACCTGGCCGAGCTCGGCGCCAAGTCCGGCTACGCGGTCGTCAGACCGGATGGCGTGGGTGGCAGGTGGAACTTCGTGCGTCGGGCCGCGGCCGGGCCGGACGACGTGGCCTTCGTGGCCGCGATCGTCAACGACCTGACCGCGCGGATGTGCCTGGACGCCCGCCGGGTGTCCGCCACGGGCCTCGGGGACGGCGCGGACATGGCGGTGACCGCGGCCTGCGCACTGCCGGGCGTGTTCGCCGCGGTGGTTCCCGTGGCTTCCGCCGTCATGCCCGACAGCTGTTCCGGGCCGCCGCCGAGTCTGCTGGCCGTCAACGGTACGAGTGACCCGGTGACGCCGCTGGAAGGCGGGGGGGTCGATCGTCCCGCTCCCTTCGACGGCACCCAGGCGCAGCCATTGCAGGGCCGGCTCGACCGCTACGCCGGATTTATGGGCTGCGGCCCGCCGGGCCCCTGGGTGTGGGACACCAGTTCGATTCGACGACTGGTCTACACGGCCTGCCCAGGTGGGCGTGACGTGGGCCTGCTGGCAGTCCAGGGCGGCGGGCACGTCTGGCCGGACCCCGACGCCATCCCCCCGAAGGGAGCGGCCCGCGCGCAGTTCAGCGCCACGCAGGTCGTCCTGGCCTACTTCAGGGGGCATCCGCTGCCGGCGTCCGTCACCGGGGCGCCGAACCCGACCGGGTAGCGGGCGGGCGCACCTGACCGGTCACGGCCGACCGGCGGTGAAGCGTCCCGACCCAGCGCGCCCGACCTGGCTGTGACGACAGACCGTGCGTGCAAACAGGGATGCGCCGTGCATATAGTAACGTTCGGTTACTATTTCCTCGGGAAATCCCGACAGTTGGGATGAGTAGGCCGTGAATATGATAAACGCCATATTATTGGTGACCACTGCCCTGTTCCAGGCGCGGGTGGTCCTGCCCAGGCAGGGCCGGGTGTCGGCCTGCGAACAGGTGTCGGCGTAGTCGGGTGGCGCCTGCGACAATGGTCGACGTGGTCGAGTCACCGCCCCCGCGTGAGGTTGTCCTGCTCGGTTCGACCGGTTCGATCGGAACCCAGGCCATTGATGTGGTGAAACGCAATCCCGATCGGTTCCGCGTCGTAGCGCTTACCGGCGGTGGTGGGAGGGTCGATCTGTTGGCCGCCCAGGCACTTGAGCTGGGCGTCGAGGCGGTTGGTGTGGCCCGTGCCTCCGCCGCGCAGGACCTGCAGCTCGCCTTCTACGCGGAGGCCTCCCGGCGGGGCTTCCGCCGGGGCGAGTACGCCATCCCGAAGATCCTCACTGGGCCGGACGGCGCCACGGAGATCGCCGCCTGGCCGTGCGACGTCGTTCTCAACGGCATCACCGGTTCGGTGGGCCTCGCCCCGACGCTCGCGGCGCTGCGTGCGGGTCGCACGGTGGCCCTGGCCAACAAGGAGTCGCTCGTCGCCGGTGGCCCGCTGGTACTCGACGCCCTCGGCGGTGACCCGTCCCGGCTCGTCCCGGTGGACTCCGAGCACTCCGCGCTCGCCCAGTGCCTGCGCGGTGGTCGGGCCGCGGAGGTGCGCAAGCTCGTCCTGACCGCAAGCGGCGGGCCGTTCCGGGGCCGCACTCGTGACCAGTTGGGCCAGGTGACGCCCGAACAGGCCCTTGCGCACCCGACGTGGGACATGGGGCCGCTCGTCACGATCAACTCGGCCACCCTGATGAACAAGGGTCTCGAGCTGATCGAGGCGCATCTGTTCTTCGGCGTGCCCTACGACGACATCGACGTTGTCGTCCATCCGCAGTCGTTGGTGCACTCGATGGTCGAGTTCACCGACGGGTCCACGCTGGCCCAGGTGTCCCCGCCGGACATGCGTCTGCCGATCGCCCTCGCCCTGGGATGGCCCGACCGGGTTCCCCATGCCCAGGCCCCGATGGACTGGCGCCGGGCGCAGTCGCTGACCTTCGAGCCGCTGGACGCCACCGTGTTTCCCGCGGTCGACCTCGCCCGCGAGGCCGGTCGCCGCGGTGGGACCGCTCCGGCCGTCTTCAACGCCGCCAACGAGGAGGCGGTGGCGGCCTTCCTCGGCCACCGGCTGCCCTTCGTACGCATCGTCGACGTGGTGGCCGAGGTGGTCACAACGCATACCGTTGTGGAACGTCCGAGCCTGGATGAGGTGTTGGACACCGAGCAGGACGCGCGCGCTCGGGTGCGTGCCCTCATCGACCAAGGAGCCTGATCGAGTCGTGATGCCTTCGTGACCGAGGGGTACCCAGTAGGGTCTTGTAGCGCTGTGATCGGGGCGTGACCGCACCATGACCAACGCAATCGGCATCGTCGCGTTCGCGCTCGCTCTACTCGTCTCCATCCTCCTGCATGAAGCCGGTCATTTTGTGACGGCCCGCCACTACGGGATGAAGGCGTCGAAGTTCTTCGTCGGATTCGGCCCCACGCTGTGGTCCCGTACACGGGGTGAGACCGAGTACGGCATCAAGGCGCTGCCGGCCGGAGGGTTCGTCAAGATCGAGGGGATGACCTCGCTCGAGGAGATCGACCCGGCCGACGCCCACCGGGCGTTCCACACCCGGCCGGCATACCAGCGGGCCGTCGTGCTGGTGGCCGGATCGTTCATGCACTTCGTCATCGCACTTGTGCTGATCTACAGCGTGCTGCTGGCGCTGGGCACCTCACGCCCCAGCGAGAACACGGTCGGCAGAACCGTCTGCGTGCCGGTGGCGAACGAGTGCTCTCCGGGCACGCCGGCCGGTCCGGCCGAACGCGCGGGTGTGCGCGCGGGTGACCGGGTGGTGAATTTCGACGGCACGCCGATCACGAACTGGAACCAGTTCACCCGCCTCATCCGCGACCATGGCGCGGGGGTTGCGACCCTCGTGGTGGACCGGGACGGCCAGACCGTCACATTGCGCCCGGAGCTGGTCTCGGTCAAGCGTGACCGCCAGACCGGACTCGCCGGCAACGACCTCGTCGGAGCGATCGGGATCGGGCAGGGCTACGACACCGTCCGGTACAACCCGATCTCGGCCGTCCCGAAGACCATGAGTGTCCTGGGCAGCGGTGTCACCGGCATGTACGACACGCTCGTGCGCCGGCTCGGCGAGGTTGCGAACCTGTTCAGTCCCGACCGCAATCCCAACGGGCTGGTCGGTGTGGTCGGCGCGGCCCGCGCCGGCGGCGAGCTGCTGTCCGCCCCGGACGTGTCCGCGAGTCAGCGCATAGGTGACTTCGTCGTTCTCGTGGCCGGTGTCAACCTGGCGGTCGGTCTGTTCAACCTCCTCCCGCTGTTCCCGCTCGATGGTGGGCACCTGGCGGTTCTCGGCTTCGAACAGGCGCGCCACGGCGTGCGCAGGCTGACCGGTTACCGGGGCCCGGTCAAACGTGTCGACCTTGTGAAGCTCCTGCCCGCGGCGTATGCAATGGTCGCCTTCTTCGTCCTGCTGAGCCTGCTCATCCTGTCTGCCGACATCGTCAATCCGATCAGATTCAACTAGTTGGCCGAAGAGGGCGTGATTACAACTTTTTACGCCGTTGATATCCGGAAAACCGGTAGCGGTAACACTTCGTGGCTTTCGTCCAGCTTCTGACCATCGTGACCATCGACACGCCAGTGAGGACATCGTGACCGTAACTCTCGGCATGCCTGAGGCGCCGGCCCTCTCGATTGCCTCCCGGCGCCGCAGCCGGCAGATTCAGGTCGGCAACGTGCCGGTCGGCGGGGACGCGCCCGTCTCCGTCCAGTCCATGACCACGACACTCACATCCGATGTCAACTCCACCCTGCAGCAGATCGCGCAGCTGACCGCAGCCGGCTGCCAGATCGTGCGGGTGGCCGTCCCCAGCCAGGACGACGCGGACGCGCTGCCCGCCATCGCGAAGAAGTCGCCGATCCCGGTGATCGCCGACATCCACTTCCAGCCGAAGTACGTGTTCGCGGCGATCAACGCTGGCTGTGCCGCCGTCCGCGTCAACCCCGGGAACATCAAGGAGTTCGACGACAAGGTCGGGGAGATCGCCCGGGCCGCCATCGCCGCCGGTACCCCGATCCGCATCGGGGTGAACGCCGGCTCGTTGGACAAACGGCTGCTGGCCAAGTACGGACGGGCCACGCCCGAAGCGCTGGTTGAGTCGGCATTGTGGGAGTGCTCCCTGTTCGAGGAGCACGGCTTCACCGATATCAAGATTTCCGTGAAGCACCACGACCCGGTCGTGATGGTCCAGGCATACCGGCTGCTGGCGCAGCGCTGCGACTACCCGCTGCACCTCGGGGTCACCGAGGCGGGCCCGGCGTTCCAGGGCACGATCAAGTCGGCCGTGGCCTTCGGCGCGCTGTTGTCCGAGGGCATCGGGGACACGCTGCGGGTCTCGTTGTCCGCACCGCCTGTCGAAGAGGTGAAGGTCGGCATCGGCATCCTGGAGTCCCTGGGATTGCGGCAGCGCACCTTGGAGATCGTGTCCTGCCCGTCGTGTGGTCGTGCCCAGGTTGACGTGTACAAGCTGGCCGAGGAGGTCAGCGCCGGCCTGGACGGTATGACCGTGCCGCTGCGGGTCGCCGTCATGGGCTGCGTGGTCAACGGTCCGGGTGAGGCACGCGAGGCCGACCTCGGAGTGGCCTCGGGTAACGGCAAGGGCCAGATCTTCGTCCGGGGCAAGGTCATCAAGACTGTCGCCGAAGCTCAGATCGTGGAAACCCTCATCGAGGAGGCCATGCGGCTGGCCGAGCAGATGGAGGCCGAGGGGGCCTCCGGCGAGCCGTCGGTGTCGGTCGGGTAGTCCCCGAGCATCCGTGACCATGGGCCTCCCGCTGCGCTCCGCTCCCACCCGCCTGCTTGACGACCGCGATCTGCCGGCGGTGCGGGAGGTGCTCGCGCGCAATCCGATCGCCGACGTGTTCGTCGCCTCCCGTGTGCAGGCATGCGGGCTCGCCCCCTGGCGGCTCGGGGCGCAGATGTGGGGCCACATGGTCGACGGCCGGCTGACCGCGGTCTGCTATTCGGGTGCGAACCTCTGGCCGGTGGCGGCGGGTCCGGCGTCAGCGAAGGCGTTCGCCGAACGGGCCCGCCGCCAGGGTCGCCGATGTTCCTCGATCGTCGGCGTGGCCGAAACGGTGCAGGCGATGTGGCAGCACCTGGAACCGGCCTGGGGGCCGGCCCGCGAGGTCAGAGCGGACCAGCCGTTGCTGGCGATCTCCGGTCCGCCTGAGATCACTCCGGATCCGGCCGTCCGTCGGGTTCGGCCGGACGAGCTGGACATGCTGTTGCCGGCGTGCGTGGCGATGTTCACCGAGGAGATCGGGGTGTCTCCCCTCCGTGGTGACGGCGGCACCCTCTACCGGGCCCGGGTCGCCGAGTTCGTCAACCAGCGTCGCTCCTTTGCCCGTATCGAGGACGGGCGTGTGGTGTTCAAAGCCGAAATCGGCGCGGTCGCCGGAGACGTCTGTCAGATCCAGGGGGTCTGGGTGGCCCCGGAGCTGCGGGGCAGGGGGCTCGGGACGGCTGCTACGGCAAGTGTCGTGGCGATCGCGCAGGCCACCCTCGCGCCCATCGTGAGCCTCTACGTCAACGAGTACAACCACGCCGCCCGCCGGGCTTACGACCGGGTGGGTTTCTACCGGGTCGGGACCTTCGCGTCGATCCTTTTCTGACCGCTGCGCTTTTTGCGTGCGGGTGATGCGCTGCCGTTGCCGTTTTGTTACGTCAGGTGAGCAAGTTGGCGACCTTGCATTAAGTCTGGCATCCTCTGTTTCTCAACCACTTCGATCGGATTGCATGGTGCCGCGAGGTGCCATGGTGGAAGGGAACACTCATGTCATCGAGGAGGCTGTGGCGTCGGATCACGCCACTGCTCGCGGCCGGCGCGCTGGCGTTGGCGGCAACGGCCTGCTCGAGCGGGGGAGATGACACCACCGTCACCGCCGGAAGCTCAACCGGCAGCCCGACGGGAACCCTACGGCTCGGTTATTTTCCGAATCTCACCCATGCACCCGCCATTTACGGTCTTGATCAGGGTATCTTCGCGCAGAAGCTCGGCCCAGGCGTGAAACTGGAGACCCCGACGTTCAACTCGGGTGTCCAGGCGGCTGAGGCGCTCATTTCCGGTGCGCTCGATGCCACTTATATCGGGCCGAACCCGGCGGTCAACGCCTTCACCAAGTCCAAGGGCGAGGCTGTCCGGATCATTGCGGGGGCGACGTCCGGCGGTGCCGGCCTGGTGGTGAAGAGCGACATCACCTCGGTCGAGCAGCTGC
This sequence comes from Protofrankia symbiont of Coriaria ruscifolia, assembly GCF_900634745.1. NCBI lineage: Bacteria > Bacillati > Actinomycetota > Actinomycetes > Frankiales > Frankiaceae > Protofrankia > Protofrankia symbiont of Coriaria ruscifolia. Next base: position 7,042 of record NZ_CAAAFR010000174.1, on the reverse strand, counting down.
GCGGCAAGACGATCGCCAGCCCGAGCCTCGGCAACACCCAGGACGTGGCCCTGCGGTACTACCTCAAGCAGCATGGTCTGGCGACCGACAAGAACGGTGGCGGCGACGTCCAGATCCGTCCGCAGGACAACACAGTGACGGTGGACGCCTTCAAGTCCGGCGCCATCGACGGCGCCTGGGTACCTGAGCCGACCTTGTCGCGGCTGATCTCCGACGGCGGAAAGCTGCTGGTCGACGAGGCGTCCCAGTGGCCGAACGGCAAGTTCGTCACCACCTTGCTGCTGGTGCGCACCGACTATCTCAAGAGCAACCCTGAGATCGTCAAGCGTCTGGTGGAGGCGAACGTCGCCTCGATCGAGGCTCTCAACGCCGATCCGGTCAAGGGGCAGCAGGTGACCAATCAGGGGTTGGCGAAGCTGTCCGGCAAGCCGTTGGCCGACGCCGTCATCAATCCGGCGTGGAAGCGCCTGACGTTCACGGCCGACCCGATCGCGTCGTCCCTCGTCGCCTCGGCCGATCATGCTACGGAACTCGGGCTGCTCGCCAAGGCCGACCTGAACGGAATTTTTGATCTTACGGCTGTGAACGCGGTGCTGACAGCAAGCGGCAAACCCTCGGTGGCTGCGCAGTAGCCATGCATTCCAGATCATTAGCAGGCCAAAGGCGGCGTAGGGGGAGCAGATTCCAGTGACCGCTGTCATCGACGCAAGCGCGGTCCGGATCGACAGTGTGAGCCGGACCTTCGGGTCCGGCTCACACCGGGTCCACGCACTCGACAATGTCTCCTTCGACGCCCGGCCGGGGGAGTTCGTCTGCCTGTTGGGTGCCTCCGGCTGTGGAAAGTCGACGTTGCTGGGCATCCTCGCTGGTATCGACCAGCCTAGTTCCGGCACGGTGGACGTCGGCGGGCGCAGGGTCGGCCTGATGTTCCAGGACTCGGCTCTGCTGCCGTGGCTGACTGCCGGGGGGAACGTCGCCCTGCCGATGAAGATCCGCGGCGTCCCCAAGGTCGACCGGCGATCCCGGGTCGAGGAACTGCTCGCGCTGGTCCGCCTTGCCGGCTTGGCCGACAAGCGTCCCCACGAGCTCTCCGGTGGTATGCGCCAGCGAGTCAGTCTCGCCAGGGCGTTCGCTCAGGAGGCGGACGTCCTGTGCATGGACGAGCCCTTCGGTGCGCTGGACGCGATGACACGCGACCTGCTGCACGACGAGCTGGAACGGATCTGGCGGGAAACCGGCGTGACCATCCTGTTCGTCACCCACGACGTGCGAGAGGCCGTGCGGCTCGGCGACCGCATCGTGCTGCTGTCGAGCCGGCCGGGGCGGGTGGCCGAGATCTTCGACGTCGGGCTGGCGCGTCCCCGCCGCATTGACTCACCCGATGTGGCTGCGCTGGCCGTGACCGTCACTGACCGACTGCGTGAGGAGGTGGGGCGTCATGGTCACTGAGACCACGGTCGGGCCCAACGCGTTGCATAAGCTGCCGGTTGCGCCCGCCGGTGACGTCGACATCACCCTTGCTGGTCTCGACGCCCTCGAAACGACCGTCGAGCCCCGGCCTCCACGGGCCCTCAGGGTCTGGTCGGCAACCTGGCCGAAGCTGGGAGCGGCCGTAATCTTCCTGCTGCTGTGGCAGATCGTGGTGTGGAGTGGCTGGAAGCCCTCCTATGTGCTGCCAGGGCCGGGCGAGGCGCTGTCGGACCTGGGAAACCGGATCACGACCGGTAACTTCTGGTCGGCCGCCGCCCGTACCTTGCAGCGTGCCCTGGCCGGCTACGTACTGGCCATCCTCATCGGCGCGGTCGTCGGCCTGGCCGTGGCCCGCTTCTCCCTGCTACGGTCCGCAGTCGGGTCGTTCATCACGGCGTTGCAGACGATGCCGTCCATCGTCTGGTTCCCGCTGGCGATCCTGCTGTTCAAGCTCACCGAGTCGGCGATCCTGTTCGTCGTCGTGCTCGGCGCGGCGCCCTCGATCGCCAACGGTGTCATCAGCGGCATCGACTACGTCCCTCCCCTGCTGACCCGGCTCGGCCAGACCATGGGCGCGCGCGGCCTGAAGCTCTACCGCCTGGTGGTGGCACCGGCGGCCCTGCCATCGGTGGTGGCCGGGCTGAAGCAGGGCTGGGCATTCGCCTGGCGCAGCCTGATGGCCGGCGAACTTCTCGTCGTCGTCCCCGGTCATCCCTCCATCGGCTCGGACCTGGAGGACAGTCGGCAACTCCTGGACACGGTGGGGGTGCTGGCGATGATGATGACGATCTTCATTATCGGGGTGGTGGTGGACGCGGCCTTCAACGCCGTCGACCGCCGGATGCGCGCGCGTCGTGGGCTGCTGCCCACACAGTCACGCTAAGCGGTCATCGCACGCTCAGTGATCGTCGCCGAAAATTCGTCCAGGGTCTGCCGGCGCCGGCGGGACACGTGCGGCAGACCACGGACCCACAGGCAACACCCGTGTGGGGCGTGATGGGACCATGACCGGCAAGATGGATGCATGCAGATCTCCGCGCGAGCTGACTATGCCCTGCGTGCGTTGCTCACTCTCGCCGCATCCAACGGCGACCTCGTCAAGGGTGAGAGCCTGGCGACCGCGCAGGACCTGCCGCTGCGGTTTCTGGAGAACATTCTCACCGACCTGCGCCGCAGCGGTCTGGTCCTCAGCCGGCGTGGGGCCGACGGTGGTTACCGGCTCTGCCGGCCGGCGAACGAGATCACCGTGGCGATGGTCATCCGGGCCACCGACGGCCCGCTGGCCAGCGTCCGGGGCCGCCGGCCGGAGGAGGCGGTGTACGAAGGTGCCGCCAAGCACCTGCAGGACGTGTGGATCGCCGTGCGGGTCAGCCTCCGCCGGGTTCTCGAGGAGGTGACGCTGGCCGACATCGCCAGCGGGCACCTGCCACCGATCGTTGGCGAGCTCGGTCGGGACCGTGACGCCTGGGTCGGCCGCTGAGGTTTCGGTCGGCCCGTACGGTGATCAGGTGCCGGGCAGTGCCCGGGTGGCCTGATCCACCGGCTGGCCTGCCGCTATGCGTGCCTGCTGGGCGCGCACCGCCATCCCCGCCAGCGCGTCGATCACCAACGCGCGGACCTCACCGGCCAGGTCACCGAGCGCGTCGTGGGCAGCGGCTGCGCAGCGGTCCTCGACGTCGGCAAGCAGCCCGAGCGCACTGGTCAGCTCGGTGGGCACCACCGGCAGCCGATATGCGGGCTGGGCCGCCGGTGCGGTGCCGCCGCGGTCGAGGATCTCGGTCACCAGCCGGTCACGCAGCTCCCGATGGGCGGTGTAGGCGCTCTGGGCAAGAACGCGGGTCGATTCGGACCCGGGCCGCAGCGGCGCCAGCGCGCCACCGGCCGCGGCGGATGCGTACACGGCGGCGTGCTCCACCGCCAGGAGGTTGGACAGCGCCTGGACGGCGCCTGGATCGTCCGGGTCCCGGTTGCCTGCCTCCCGGTTACCTGGCTGGTCAGGTATCCCCGTCAACAGCGATCACCTGGCCAGCGGGGCGAGCAGGTCGGCGTGGGCGAGTTCGGCTGCGTGGATGCTGGCGAGCAGCGGGGCGAGACCCGCGGCCGCCACCAGGCACTTCGCGCGCAGCAGGGCCGCGGCCTGCTGCTCCAGCCGGACGAGCGCGGCGACCGTGGCCTGTTGGGATGCCGCCCGGTCGGTGGCGGGGCCGGGGAGAACCGGGGCAGCGGTTGCGGGCCCGGCGGCGAAACCGGCGACGGTCGATCCGGCCGCGGGCGATCCCTCGGCGGGCGATCCAGGTGACCTGGGTGCCCTGGGTAACCCGGTGCCGGTCGGGGGCGACCCCAGGCGGCCGGCGTGCTCGGCATGGTGGGCGCGTAGCACCGCCAGCGTGGCGGCGATCGACGGATGTGCGAGGATTGCCCGATCGTAGGCGATGAGGAGCCCCTGTTCGAACTGCGCCACCGACTCGCGCAGGGCGTCGTCGACAGCGTTCGGACTTGTGGAATTGTCCGGGTCATGGACCGAACGTGTCCAGCTACAGCTGGTGAGTCCGGCTGTCGCGACCAGCGGGAGCGCGCCGAGAACACCCCGCCGGGACAACCCCTGATGCCATGAACCAGAACCCGTCGCGCTCACGGTCCAGCAGCTTGTCACAGTGGCGGAGGCGGCCGGTCGGCCCGGCGATGCCGGCCCGGCGAGTTGGGGCGATCATGCTTCTGGGAGGTTCGGGAGGCCCAGGTCCCTGGGCACCGCGGGGAGAACCGGGTTGGGTCGGACGTAGGCTCAGGATCTCCGGAGAGCGCCACGTCCATGCGTGGCGGAGGAAAGGAGCGGGTCGACGTGGGCGACGCCGTAGCCGCAACCAGTGCCGCTGATGCCGGCGGCGGGCGACGTCGCGCCCAGGTGCGACATCCGGGCACGGACGGTCGGCTTCGGTCGGCTCGGACGGAGCTGGTGCGCCTGCTCACCCCGCAGCTGGCAGCGCGGGGATTCGACCTGGAGGACGTCACCGTCAGCCGTGCCGGATCCCGCAGCGTGGTCCGAGTGGTCGTGGACCGCGACGGCGGGGTGGACCTGGACGCGGTTGCCGAGGCCAGCCGGGTGGCCTCGGCCGTACTCGATGCCGCCGAGACCGATTCACCAGCGGCCGGGGGTTCGCCGGTGGCCGGTCCGTACGTTCTCGAAGTGAGCTCGCCCGGGGTCGATCGTCCACTGGTGGCACCGCGGCACTGGCGTCGGGCACAGGGACGTCTGGTGTCGGTGCGGATCCGTGATGGCAGGCAGCTGCTCGGGCGGGTGCGCACCGCAGGGCCGCAAGCAGCTGAACTCGTGCTGGCGGGTGAGCGCGCAGCCGCCGGCGAGGTGATACGGATATCCTTCGCTGACGTGGTCAGGGCCGCCGTGCAGGTGGAGTTCCGCGCAACCGACGAGGATCTCGTGACCGGCGACGAGGATCCTGCAACCGACGAGGACCTCGCGACCGGCGAGGACCAGGACGCGGAGGCGCAGCGATGAAACTCGACGTGGCAGCGTTGCGCGGCATCGAACGCGAGAAGGACATCGCCTTCGACACCCTGGTGGAGGCGATCGAGACCGCGCTGCTGACCGCCTACCGGCACACCGGCGGGGCGGCTGCGGACGCGCGTGTGGTCATCGACCGGACCTCGGGGCACGTGGCGGTGTACGCCCGCGAGACCTCCCTGGACGGGATGACGCGCGAATGGGAGGACACGCCCGCGGACTTCGGCCGGATCGCCACGATGACGGCCAAGCAGGTGATCATGCAGCGGCTGCGGGAGGCCCAGCAGGAGATCACCTACGGGCAGTATGCCGACCGGGAGCACGAGGTCGTCTCCGGTGTCGTCCAGCACCACGAACAGCGGGCGGGGTCAAAGGTCGTTCTGGTCGATCTCGGAACCCTTGAGGGTGTGCTTCCGCCCGCCGAACAGGTCCCCGGTGAACGTTTCGAGCACGGGGACCGCATCAAGTGCTATGTCGTGAGCGTTATTCGCGGGGCGCACGGCCCCACGGTGACGCTGTCGCGGACCCACCCGGAGCTGGTCAAGGGCCTGTTCCGGCTGGAGGTGCCGGAGGTGGCGGACGGTACGGTGGAGATAGCCGCGATCGCGAGGGAAGCGGGTCATCGCAGCAAGATCGCAGTTCGGTCGAATGTCGCCGGGGTGAACCCGAAGGGCGCCTGCATCGGCCCGATGGGAGCGCGGGTACGAGCTGTCATGGCCGAGTTGCGCGGCGAAAAGATCGATATTGTCGACTGGTCTGCTGAGCCGGCCACATTCGTCGGTAACGCGCTGTCACCCGCGCGGGTGGCTCGAGTCGAGGTCACCGATCCCGCAGCCCGTGCGGCGCGGGTGGTCGTGCCGGACTACCAGCTCTCCCTCGCCATCGGCCGGGAGGGGCAGAACGCCCGGCTGGCGGCGCGCCTCACCGGCTGGCGTATCGACATCCATTCGGATACGGAAGGTAACAGTGGCCTGCTGGCGCGGGAAGATTCCGAGGCGTCTGCCCGACGGGCCGCATCGCCGTCCGTCCCCCGGAGATCTCCCGCTGCCGGCGGCCACTCCAGAGGTGCAACGAGATAGACTGATGGGCGCACGCCGTGCGGAGCCGGTCCGCACATGTGTGGGGTGTCGCGCCCGGGTGGCGCGGTCGGACTTGATGCGTACGGTGGCAGTTGACGGTGAGCTCAGACCAGATGATCGCCGATGTATGCCTGGGCGGGGGGCGCACCTGCACCCCGATCTGGTATGCCTCGATCTCGCGGAACGTCGCAAGGCGTTCCTGCGGGCGCTGCGGGTTGCAGGGCCGCTCGGACTCGAGCATGTCAGGGCGTACCTTGTCGAGCAGTGCATGACTGGGGAGTAACGGTAATGACAGGCTTCGCACCGACGCGAGGTCGACGGAAGATCGGACGACATCACCAGATGTCGACATGGAAGCAGGTCGAGACAGCGATGACCGCGCGATGAGCACGCAGCCATGATCACGACCAGCAGGTAACCAGGGTCACGCGGGCGGACCGCGGGCCGAACGAAGGAGCACCGTGGCAGGAAAGGCCCGCGTACATGAGCTCGCCAAAGAGCTCGGCGTCGACAGCAAGACCGTACTCGCCAAACTGAAGGATCTCGGCGAGTTCGTGAAGTCGGCTTCGTCCACAGTCGAGGCACCGGTCGTCCGAAAGCTCAAGGAGTCGTTCCCCGTCGAGAACACCGGTGCGCAGCGACCCGCCGCGCGCGGCGGTGCTCCCTCGGGCAACGGCGCACGACCGGTACCCGGTGCCCGTCCGGGCCCGGTACCGTCCCGCCCGGGTCCGCGTACACCCGGCCGTCCAGCCGTTCCGGGTGCGCCGACCCGCCAGCACGACCCCGGGGCCCCGGTCACTGCTGCCGGTCAGGCGCAGCCGGGCCCGGTCGTCACGCCGCGTCCGAGCACACCGGGTGCGCCAGCATCGAATGCCCCCGCAGCTGCCTCGGCCCGCGAGACCACTCCGGTTGCCGGATCCGACTCCTCGCCGGCCGCACAGCACACGCGGCCACGCCCGGGTGTACCCACCCC
>NZ_CAAAFR010000173.1:0-80509 GCF_900634745.1 Protofrankia symbiont of Coriaria ruscifolia | reverse complement strand
CCCCACCCCCACCTCCACGCTCCGGGCCCGCGGGTGGTTCGCAGACCCCGCCAGCGCAGACCCCGGCGGCGGCGGGCCCGGTGGCTCCGGGTTCGGCGGTCCCGGGTTCGGCGCAGACCCCCCCGGTGAAGAGTTCCCCGGCCCAGGGGCCGTCCGTGAAGAGCCCCTCCGGTCGGCCCAGCCCGGGTCCGCGGCCCGGTCCCCGACCGGCAGGTCCTGGTAACAACCCGTACACGACATCGGGCTCGCAGCCGCGGTCGCAGGCTTCGGGCCCCGGCGGTACGCCCGCCGCACCGCCGCACCGCCAGGCCGGTCCGCGTCCTGGCGGCCCGCGGCCTGGTGGCACAGGTGGGCCGCGTCCGGGTGGGACCGGTGGTCGGCCGTCGCCGGGTCAGATGCCGCCGCGTCCGGGTGGTACCGGTGGTCGGTCGTCGCCGGGTCAGATGCCGCCGCGTCCGGGTGGTACCGGTGGTCCTCGACCCAATCCGAGCATGTTCCCCTCCCGCCCCGCCGGAAGCGGGCCTCGTCCCGGCGGCGGCCCCGGTGGTGGCGGTGGCGGTGGCCGTCCGGCTCCCGGTGGCGGTGGCGGTAGCGGTGGTGGACGTCCGGGTGGCGGGCGTCCGGGCGGTGGCGGTTTCGCCGGTCGCGGTGGTGCGCCTGGTCGTCCAGCCGGTGCCGGCGCGGGTTCGGGTGCTCCCGGGCGTCCTGGCGGCGGTCCCGGTGGCCCCGGCGGTCCCGGTGGCCCCGGCGGTCGCCCCACCTCCGGCGGCCGTGGTCGCGGTGGCACCACGGCCGGTGCGTTCGGTCCCGGTGGCCGCGGCCGCCCGGGGCGTCAGCGCAAGTCCAAGCGCGCGAAGCGGCAGGAGTGGGAGAGCGGGCTGGAAGCCCCCCGCATGGGGGCGATGGTCCCGCGCGGGAACGGGCAGGTCATCAGGTTGCCCCGGGGCGCCTCCCTGGCCGACTTCGCGGACAAGATCGACGCCAACCAGGGTGCGCTCGTCCAGGTCGTGTTCACCCAGCTCGGTGAGATGGTGACTGCGACGCAGTCGTGTACGGACGAGACCTTGCAGCTACTCGGTGTGACACTCGGGTATGACGTGCAGATCGTCAGTCCCGAGGACGAGGACAAGGAGCTCCTGGAGAGCTTCGACCTCTCCTTCGGCGGTGACTACGGCGACGAGGTCGAACTGTCGCCGCGTCCGCCTGTCGTGACCGTCATGGGTCACGTCGACCACGGCAAGACGAAACTGCTCGACGCGATCAGGTCGACGGACGTCGTCAGTGGTGAGGCCGGTGGTATCACCCAGCACATCGGGGCCTACCAGGTCCGGGCCAAGGTCGACGGGGAAGAGCGAAAGATTACCTTTATCGACACCCCGGGTCACGAGGCATTCACCGCCATGCGTGCCCGAGGTGCGCAGGTGACCGACATCGTGGTGCTGGTGGTCGCCGCCGACGACGGCGTCAAGCCGCAGACGATCGAGGCGCTCAACCACGCCCAGGCCGCCAACGTCCCCATCGTCGTCGCCGTCAACAAGATCGACAAGGAGGGGGCTGACCCGCAGAAGGTTCGCGGACAGCTCACCGAGTACGGACTGGTCGCCGAGGAGTACGGCGGCGACGCCATGTTCGTCGACGTCTCCGCCCGCAACCGCACCAACATCGACGGGTTGCTCGAGGCGGTCATCCTCACCGCCGACGCGGCGCTGGACATGCGTGCCCCGACCGAGGTCGAGGCCCAGGGTGTTGCGATCGAAGGTCGTCTGGACCGCGGCCGCGGCCCGGTTGCCACGGTGCTCGTCCAGCGTGGAACTCTGCGGGTCGGGGACTCGGTCGTCGCCGGTGACGCCTTCGGACGTGTCCGGGCGATGCTCGACGAGCACGGCGGTCCGGTGGCCGAGGCCGGCCCGGCCCGGCCCGTCCAGGTGCTCGGGTTCACCAGTGTTCCCGACGCCGGCGACAACTTCCTGGTCGTCCCGGAGGACCGGGTCGCCCGCCAGATCGCCGAGCGGCGGCAGGCGCGTGAGCGCAACGCCGAACTCGCGCTCAGCCGCGGTCGCCCGACCCTGGAGACGATCCTGGAGCGGATGAAGGAGGGCGAGAAGACCCAGCTCAACCTCATCCTCAAGGGCGACGTGTCCGGTTCGGTCGAGACGGTCGAGGATTCGCTTCTCAAGATCGATATCGGTGACGAGGTCTCGCTGCGGATCATCGGACGTGGTGTCGGAGCGATCACCGAGAACGACGTCAACCTGGCGAGCGCGTCCGACGCGGTCATCCTCGGCTTCAACGTCCGCGCCGAGGGCAAGGCGCGGGAGCTCGCCGAGCGCGAGCGCGTCGACGTCCGCTACTACTCGGTCATCTACCAGGCGATCGAGGACATCGAGAACGCGCTCAAGGGCATGCTCAAGCCGGTCTACGAGGAGATCCAGCTCGGGACCGCCGAAGTCCGCGAGGTCTTCCGGGTGCCCCGGATCGGCAACGTCGCCGGCTGTCTCGTACGTTCCGGACTCATCCGCCGCAACGCCAAGGCGCGCCTGGTTCGTGACGGCGTCGTCGTCGCGGACAATCTCACGGTCGAGTCGCTCAAGCGGTTCAAGGACGACGCGACCGAGGTCCGTGAGGGCTACGAGTGCGGTATAGGACTCGGTTCGTTCAACGACATCAAGATCGACGATGTGATCGAGACCTTCGAGCAAAGGGAGGTTCCTCGCTCCTGAGGAGCCTGAGGACGCGGGTATGTGGACGGGGACGGCAGTGTTCGATCTTCTTCTCGGTGACACGCGGTCACTGAAGGAGAAACGGTCGATGGTTCGGCCAGTGGTGGCGGAGCTCCGCCGCAGGTATGCGGTAAGTGCGGCGGAGACCGGCCACCACGATCTGCACCGTCGGGTGCAGATCGCCGTCGCCCTGGTGGCTGCGGATCGGGCCCATTGCGTCGAGGTCGTCGAGGCCTGCGAGCGTCTGGTCGCGCAGCGCCCCGAGATGGAGCTGCTTGCAGCGCGAGTACGGTACCTCTCCGACGAGGACTTCGACGAGGACGTCGAATCCGCTGCGGGCATCGAGTCCGGCATGGAGATCGACTCCGGCGGGAACGTCGAGCTTCCCGCCGGACAGGCGCCCGTGACCGAAGATGCGGTGACAGTGACGGGAGGAAGCCATGGCTGACCCTGCTCGGGCCCGCCGGCTCGCGGTGCGTATCCGTGAGGTGGTCGCGGCCGCGCTGGAACGCCAGGTGAAGGACCCGCGGCTGGGCATGGTCACCGTGACCGACGCCCGGGTGACGCCGGACCTGACCGAGGCCACCGTCTTTTACACCGTCTACGGCGACGACACGGACAGGTTGGACTCGGCCCGCGCGCTGGAGTCGGCCAAGGGCCTGCTGCGCGGCCAGGTCGGCCGGCAGACCGGGGTCAAGGTCACTCCGGCCCTGACCTTCGTCCACGACCGGTTGCCGGACGACGCACGCCACCTTGAGGAACTGATTGTCACCGCCCGGGAGCGGGACGCGGGCCTTGCCGGAGTGCGGGATGGCGCTCGACCGGCTGGTGAGCCCGACCCGTACCGTAAGCCCCGGGGAGATGACGACGAGCCCGATGGGGGCATGATGTCTGATGGGGGCATGATGGGGGACAAGCTGCGATGACCGACGTGACGAGCCTCGCGGACCTGTCCCTGCTACCGGTACCCGGGGCGGGGGAGGGAACGGCCCGGGCAGGGGCGGCCTCCGATGAGGTGGTCGGCGAGCAGCGAGACCGTGCGGTCGAGGCGATTCTGTCCGCCGTGCGGGACGGCGAGAGCGTCCTGCTAGTGGCACACGTCGATCCGGACGGGGACAGCCTTGGTTCGGCGATCGCGCTCGGACTGGCCCTGCGCACGCTCGGCACCCGGGCGTCGGTGTCCTTCGACAGCGACCCGTTCGTGGTACCGCGTTCCCTGACCTTCCTGCCCGGTCAGGACCTTCTTGTCCCGCCGTCACTGGTCCCGGCGACGCCGGATCTCGTGGTGACGCTGGACGCCGGCAGCCTCGCCCGGCTCGGGGCGCTGGGGCGGGTCGCCACCCGGGCGCGACGGATGGTCGTGATCGACCATCACGCCTCGAACACCCGGTTCGGGGACGTCAATCTGATCGATGCCGATGCCGCGTCCACCAGCGTGATGGTCACCGATGTCATCGATGCGCTCGGCGTGGAGCTCGACCACGACCTGGCCGTTGCGATCTACACCGGCTTGGTGACCGATACCGGGTCGTTCCGCTATGGCGCGACGACGCCGGAGGTCCACCGGTTGGCCGCGCGGTTGCTGGCCACCGGCATCCGCCATGACCTGATCACCCGGACGGTGTGGGACACACACCGGTTCAGCTATCTGCGGCTGCTGGGTGAGCTGCTCGGCCGGGCCCGTCTGGAGCCTGAGCACGACCTGGTGTGGACGTGGTGTGCGTTTGCGGATCTCACCGGCGCCGGTCTCACCCTGGACGAGATCGAAGGGGTGATCGACATCGTGCGGACCACCGCCGAGGCTGAGGTGGCGGTCGTCTGCAAGCAGGACGCCGACCAGATCTGGCGGGTGTCGGTGCGTTCCAAGGGTGGGGTCGATGTCGGCGCGGTGTGCACCCAGCTCGGTGGGGGCGGTCATCGCTTCGCTGCCGGGCTGAGCTCGTCGGACTCCCTCGAGCAGACCATGGACACCCTGCGCGAGGCGTTGGTTCGGGCGCCTCGGCTGCCCGCCTGATGGGTGTCGCGACCGCCGCCGGGGTGGACGGTTTGGTCGTGGTCGACAAACCGGCGGGTCTGACCTCGCACGACGTGGTTGTCCGAGCCCGCCGGATGCTGCGTATCCGCCGGATCGGCCATGCGGGCACGCTCGACCCGATGGCCACCGGCGTGCTGGTGCTCGGGGTGGGTCGGGCTACCCGGCTGCTCGGGCATCTGGCGCTGACGGACAAGGTCTACCAGGCGACGGTTCAGCTTGGCATCTCGACCACCACCGACGACGCCGAGGGCGACGTCGTCGCGGTCCGGGAGGTGGCCGCCGATCAGCAGCGGTTAGCCGCCGCCATGGCGGCGCTCACCGGTGAGATCGACCAGGTCCCGTCCGCGGTCAGCGCGGTGAAGGTCGACGGTGTGCGGGCCTACGCCCGGGTACGCGCGGGGCAGGACGTCGTCCTCGCGGCGCGGCGGGTGACGGTGAGCCGGTTCGAGCTGCTGGCCCGCCGCGGAACGGATCTCGACGTGGTCGTGGCCTGTTCGAGCGGCACCTACGTCCGTGCGCTGGCTCGTGACCTCGGCGAGACGCTGGGATGCGGCGCTCATCTGCGCGCCCTGCGACGGTTGTCGGTGGGCCCGTTCGACCTCACCGAGACGATCACGTTGGATGCTCTTGCCGAGGTCGGGGCAGGTGCGCTGCGCCCGCTGGCTGATGCGGTCGGCGCGCTGTTTCCCCGTCGCCAGGTGGACACCGACGAAGCGTGCGCAATATCTCATGGCCGCAGACTGCCGCCGTTCGGCGTGTCCGGCACCTATGGTGTCTTCGGCCCCGCCGGTGAGCTCCTTGCCCTGGCCCAGGACACCGAGGATGCCTGCCGGTCGTTGGTGGTTTTCGCGCAGCCTTCGGCAGCGCAAAAGACATGATCGCGTCGCCTTTGGCCCCTGGGCCCGAAGAGATCCCGATAGGCTTTTGAACGTGCAGCGGTGGCGTGAAGTGCGCAATACGCCGGACGGCTGGCCCGGCGGTGTCGTGACGATCGGTTTCTTCGACGGTGTCCACCGCGGCCACCAGCAGATCATCGCTCGCGCGGTCGAGCGCGCGCACCGGGCGGGTGAGCCGGCCCTGGTGCTGACGTTCGACCCGCATCCGGCGGAGGTCATCCACCCGGGCAGCCACCCAGCGCTGCTGACCACCCCCGAGTTCAAGGTCGAACTGCTGGAACGTCTTGGTGTCGACGCCGTATGCGTGCAGTCGTTCACACCCGAGTTCAGTCTGGTGTCACCGGAGGATTTCGTCCACGACATGCTGCGACGCCAGCTGCGGCCGAGCGTGGTGGTGGTCGGGGAGAACTTCACCTACGGTCACCGGGCGGCGGGGAACCTGGAGAGCCTGCGCCGCAGCGGCGCGGCGGAGGATTTCGCGGTGGAGGGCGTCCGGCTCGTACGCGAGGATGACCATGTGCTCTCCTCCACGCACATCCGGGCTCGTATCGCCGAGGGTGACGTGGTGACGGCGGCGCGGGCGCTGGGCCGTGACCACCGGGTCGAGGGGACCGTGGTGCACGGTGATGCGCGCGGGCGGACTATCGGATATCCGACGGCGAATCTCGAGACCACCAGGTATGCGGCGGTGCCGGCGGACGGTGTCTATGCCGGGCATGCGGTGCGCTCCGGTGACCGGTATCCGGCGGCGATCTCCATCGGGACGAACCCCACGTTCGACGGGACCGATCGCCGTGTCGAGGCGTACCTGCTCGACTTCGACGACGACCTCTACGGCGCCCGGCTGGCGTTCGAGTTCACCGAGCGGCTGCGCCCGACCCTGCGTTTCGATTCCGTGGGCGACCTCGTCGCCCAGATGGCGGCCGATGTGACCGCCACCCGCAAGATCACAGCGGTTACGGGCTCGCAACGCTAGGTGTGCAACACTGGGAGGTCAGGGCAGTACCCGCTGGGTTGGTAAGCTTCGACACCAGACGAGCGTGGTGTGTCCGTCAGCCCGGGTGAGGCAGACTCCGGGCGCGCATCCTGCCCGGTGACAGAATAGAGGTTTCGCGTGCCGCTCGCGAGCAACGTCAAGCAGCAGATCTTGTCCGAATACGCCACGGTCGAGCGTGACACCGGCTCCCCCGAGGTCCAGGTGGCAATGCTCACGCGGCGGATCAGCGACCTGACCGAGCACCTCAAGGCGCACAAGCACGACCATCACAGCCGGCGGGGGCTCCTGCTGCTGGTGGGGCGGAGGCGGCGGCTGTTGAACTACCTCGCCAACACCGACATCAACCGGTACCGGTCGCTGATCGAGCGGCTCGGGTTGCGGCGGTAAGGGCGGGTGAGGGGGGAGCGATGTCGCACATGAGGCGATGTCGCTTCCATTGATCTGACCGGGTCCGTGACGGCGCGAGCTGTCGGTCCTCGGTGGTGGTGTCCGGGCAGGTCGTTACGACGACCCCGGAGGCTTCGACTGAGCGCCGGCCTCCTCGGCGAGACGGACCCGGCCGATGTTGAGGAGGAGTGGTGCCAGTGGAGGATCAGACAATCTCGACCGAGGCGGTCATCGACAACGGTGCCGCCGGCCGGCGGACGGTTCGTTTCGAAACGGGCCGGCTGGCCCGCCAGGCGGCCGGCGCGGCCGTCGCCTACCTGGGCGACACGATGGTGCTGTCCGCGACGACGGTCAGCAAGCAGCCCAAGGAACAGCTCGATTTCTTCCCGCTGACGGTGGACGTCGAGGAACGGATGTACGCGGCCGGGCGCATCCCCGGTTCGTTCTTCCGGCGGGAGGGGCGTCCGAGCGAGGACGCGATCCTGACCTGCCGCCTGATTGACCGTCCGTTGCGGCCGTCGTTCGTCAAGGGCCTGCGTAACGAGATCCAGGTCGTGGCGACGGTGCTCGCCCTCGACCCCGACACGCTCTACGACGTGGTCGCGATCAACGCTGCCAGCGCGTCCACGACGCTGGCGGGGCTGCCGTTCTCGGGTCCGATCGGGGCCACCCGGGTCGGTTACGTGGACGGCAACTGGATCGCCTTCCCGACCCATGCGGAACTGGAGCGGGCAACCTTCGACATGGTCGTGGCCGGCCGTGTCCTCGAGGACGGCTCCGACGTCGCGATCATGATGGTCGAGGCGGAGGCGACCGCGCACACGGTTCCGCTGCTCGCCGCGGGCTCGTCCGCGCCGACCGAGGAGGTCGTGGCCGCGGGGCTGGAGGCGGCCAAGCCCGCCATCCGGGAGCTGTGCCGCGCACAGCGCGAACTGGCCGAGCGGGCCGCCAAGCCCACCCGTGACTTCCCGTTGTTCATCGACTACCACGACGACGTGCTGGAGGCGTTGTCGATAGCGGTCGGTGACGAGCTGGCCGCGGCGCTGCGCATCGCCGGCAAGCAGGAGCGGGAAGCCGAACTCGACCGGGTCCGCTCACTGGCCGCGGAGAAGGTGGTGGGCCAGTTCGAGGGGCGGGAGAAGGAGATCGGGGCGGCCTACCGCGCCCTGACCAAGAAGCTGGTGCGCCGGCGCATCGTCGCCGACGGTATCCGCATCGACGGGCGTGGGGTCACCGAGATCCGCGAGCTGTCGGCGGAGGTCGACTTCATTCCCCGGGTGCACGGATCGGCTCTGTTCGAGCGGGGCGAGACCCAGATCCTCGGCGTGACCACCCTGGCCATGCTGCGGATGGAGCAGACGATCGACACGCTCAACCCCGACCGCACCAAGCGCTACATGCACAACTACAACTTCCCGCCGTATTCCACCGGGGAGACCGGCCGGGTCGGCTCGCCGAAGCGGCGTGAGATCGGTCATGGCGCTCTGGCCGAGCGGGCGCTGCTGCCGGTGCTGCCCAGCCGGGAGGAGTTCCCGTACGCGATCCGGCAGGTCTCCGAGGCGCTGGGATCCAACGGGTCGACCAGTATGGGTTCGGTCTGCGCGAGCACGTTGTCGTTACTGAACGCCGGTGTTCCGCTCAAGGCCGCCGTCGCCGGGATCGCGATGGGGCTGATCCACGAAGGTGATGACTTCGTCACGCTCACCGACATTCTCGGTGCCGAGGACGCCTACGGCGACATGGACTTCAAGGTCGCCGGAACGCGGGAGTTCGTCACGGCCCTCCAGCTCGACACGAAGCTGGACGGCATTCCCGCCTCCGTCCTCGGGGACGCGCTGCAGCAGGCGAAGGCCGCACGCCTGGCGATCCTCGATGTCATGGCCGAAGCCATCGACGGGCCGGACGAGATGTCCACCCATGCTCCACGGGTCATCTCCGTCAAGATTCCGGTGGACAAGATCGGTGAGGTCATCGGCCCGAAGGGCAAGATGATCAACCAGATCCAGGCGGACAGCGGGGCTGAGATCACCGTCGAGGACGACGGCACCATCTACATCGGTGCGCAGGACGGTATCTCCGCGGAGAGCGCCCGTTCGGCGATCAACGCGATCGCCAATCCCCAGATGCCCGAGGTCGGGGAACGCTACCTGGGCACGATCGTGAAGATCACTACCTTTGGCGCGTTCGTCTCGCTGACCCCGGGCAAGGACGGGCTCCTCCACGTCAGCAAGCTCAAGCAGCTTTCCGGGGGGAAGCGGGTGGAGAAGGTGGAAGAGGTGGTACAGGTCGGCCAGAAGCTCCAGGTCGAGATCACCGACATCGACAGCCGTGGAAAGATCAGCCTGGCTCCCGTGGTCGAGGACGCCGACGGCGTCCCGGTCGGGGCCTGACCGCCGCCGGTGACCGACACGGGTATCACCAGGGCAGGTCTGCTACCGGACGGCACGTTGTGTGAGGAGCTGCTGTCCGGCACGGTCCGGCGGGCGGTGCTGCCGGGTGGGCTGCGGGTACTGACCGAGAAGGTGCCCGGGGTCCGCTCGGTCGCGATCGGGATCTGGGTCGGCGTCGGCTCGCGTGACGAGAGCCCGCTGACGGCGGGCTGCTCCCACTACCTCGAACACCTGCTGTTCAAGGGCACGCCCTCCCGGGACGCGCTCACGATCAGTGCGGCGATCGAGGCGGTCGGCGGTGAACTGAACGCCTTCACGACCAAGGAGTACACGTGCTACTACGTACGGGTGCTCGACAGCGATCTCGCCGACGCGGTCGAGGTGCTCAGCGACATGGTGTGCCATTCGCTGGTCACCGCCGATGACGTCGAGGCGGAACGCGGCGTGATCCTCGAAGAGATCGCCATGCACGACGACGACCCGAGCGACGTCGTGCACGACGTGTTCACCTCGGCGGTGCTCGGCGACACCGAGCTGGGACGTCCGGTGCTGGGAACGACCGAGTCCATCGAGGGTCTCAAGCGCGACACCATCGCCGAGTACTACCGGTCCCGGTACACCCCCTCGGAGATGGTGGTCGCGATCGCCGGCAACATCGACCATGAACGGACGCTCGCGCTTGTCGCGTCGGCGTTCGCCGACCGGCTGGGCGGGACGGACGCTCCGGGTGCGGTGCGCGGTGGTTCCTATGCCTACCCCGCCGACGCTGCGGGTCTGGTGGTCAACCGGCGTCCCACCGAGCAGGCGCACGTCGTGCTCGGCACCGTCGGGATGTCGCGTCGGGACGACCGCCGGTTCGCCCTGGGAATCATGTCCTCGGCCCTCGGCGGGGGGATGAGCTCCCGGCTCTTCCAGGAGATCCGGGAGAAGCGGGGGCTTGCCTACTCCGTCTACTCGTTCGCGTCCCACTTCGCCGACGCCGGACTGTTCGGCGTGTACGCGGGATGCGCGCCACGGCGGGCCGACGATGTGCTCGCCCTGTGCCGGGAGCAGCTGGAGTCGGTCGTGGCGGCGGGTATCACCGACGACGAGCTGGCCCGGGCCAAGGGCCAGAGCCGGGGTTCGCTGGTGCTGGGCATGGAGGACACGGGTTCGCGGATGAGTCGGATCGGCAAGAGCGAGCTCGTGCACGGCGAGCTGCTCTCCGTCGACGAGATACTCGCCCGGGTGGACGCGGTCACCCTGGATGACGTCCAGGCCGTTGCCGCCGACCTCCTAGCCCGTCCGCTCGCCCTGGGCGTGATCGGTCCCTTCGACGATCACGACTTCGCGCGGGTGGTCACGGCATGACCTCCCCGGCTGGCCCTGCCGCACCAGCCGGCAGCCTCGGGGTCGGGGTACTCGGCGCCCGGGGGCGGATGGGGTCGACGGTCTGTGCCGCCGTGGAAGCCGCTGGCGATCTTTCTCTGGTTGCCGCGATCGACGTCGGGGACGACCTCACCGGCCTGCGCAACGCCCAGGTCGTCGTCGACTTCACCCGTCCCGACGCCGTCATGGACAACCTGCGGTGGTGCATCGACGCGGGCCTGCACGTCGTCGTGGGCACCTCCGGTTTCGACGACGAGCGTCTGGCCACCCTGCGCGGCTGGCTTGCCGACGCGCCCGGTGTCGGGGTGCTGGTGGCTGCGAACTTCGGGGTCGCGGCGGTACTCATGATGCACTTCGCGGTCCAGGCGGCCCGCTTCTTCGAATCGGTGGAGATCGTCGAGATGCATCATCCGGGCAAGCTGGACGCTCCCAGCGCAACCGCCGCTCGCACCGCGCAGCTCGTCGCGCAGGCCCGGGCCAAGGCGGGGCTGGATCCCGCGGGCCCTGACGCCACCTCGTCCGCGCTGGCCGGGGCGCGCGGTGCGCGGGTCGGCGGGGTTCCCGTCCACAGCGTCCGGTTGTCCGGTCTCGTCGCGCACCAGGAAGTGCTTTTCGGTGGCGCCGGGGAGACGCTGACCCTGCGTCACGACTCCTTGGACCGGACCTCCTTCATGCCGGGGGTGCTGCTCGGTGTGCGCCGGACTCCCGGGCGTCCCGGTCTGACCGTGGGCCTTGAGGCCCTGCTCGAACTGTGAAGGCTCGCACGGGCCAGGCGCGGAGCGTGCAGGCCCGTCACGTGGTGGTCGTGCTGGTCGTCGCGGCCGTGTTCTATCTCGCCCTGATCGGCTGGCGGGGAGTCCAGCTGCTCACCGAGACCAGCTGGATCGCGCGCGGGATGGGCGTGGGCGTCCTGCTGTTGCCCGTGGTGGGAGTGGCCGTCGTCGGCCGGGAGCTGCAGTTCGGCCGGGCGACCGAACGGCTGGGGCGCCGGCTGTCGGAGGAATCGGAGGAATCCGCTGGTTCCGGCGAAACCGCGGCGGCGCTGCCGCGCCGCCCCTCCGGTCGGGTCGACCGTGCCGCCGCCGACGCGCTCTTCGACCGCCGGCGGGCCGAGGCCGAGGCGGCGCCGCGGGACTGGCAGGCCTGGTACCGGCTTGCGGCGGCCTACGGTGACGCCGGGGACACCCGTAGGGGACGGCGTGCGATGCGCTACGCAATAGCCCTCGAACGCGCCGATTCTGCTGCGTGATCTCGATACGTTTCGGGCATGAACGCGGGCGTCGTCTACGGAATCGATCTTGGAACCACGTATAGCTGCGTCGCCCGGGTGAACCGGTCGGGGGATCCGGAGGTGGTCCCGCTGTCCGGCGGCGTCACTACGCTGCCCAGCGTCGTGCTGTTCGTCGGACCGGACGACTACATCACCGGTGAACCCGCCCGCCGCCTTGCCCGCGCCCGCGCCGACGACGTGTGCGCGCTGGTCAAACGCCGGATGGGTGACGGTGACTGGCGCTTCGTGACCTGCGGCCGGTCCTGGTCGGCCCCGGCGGTCAGCAGCCTCATCCTGCGGGCGCTGGTCGGGGACGCGGCCTTCGCCGGCGCCGAGTCGATTCGTGACGTCGTCATCACCGTCCCGGCCTACTTCGGGGACGAGGAGCGCCGCGCGACGGTGCTCGCCGGGCAGTACGCGGGCCTGTCGGTCGTGGACGTCATCAACGAACCGACCGCTGCCGCGCTGTCCTACGGCTTTGCCCGGTTCAACTCCGACGCCTCCGCCGCGGGCCGGACCGCGCAGGAGGAGGTCGC
Organism: Protofrankia symbiont of Coriaria ruscifolia; assembly: GCF_900634745.1. NCBI lineage: Bacteria > Bacillati > Actinomycetota > Actinomycetes > Frankiales > Frankiaceae > Protofrankia > Protofrankia symbiont of Coriaria ruscifolia. Next base: position 67,910 of record NZ_CAAAFR010000173.1, on the reverse strand, counting down.
ACTCGTCTACGACCTCGGGGGCGGCACCTTCGACGTGACCGTCGTCGAGCTCGCCGACCGCCGGGTCTCGGTGGTCGCGGTCGACGGTGACCACCAGCTCGGCGGGGCCGACTGGGACGAGAAGATCGCGCTCCACCTGTCCCGGCAGTTCCTGGACGCCTATCCCGACGCCGAGGACCCGCTCGACGACTCCGAGGCCGCCCAGGCGCTGCTGCTCACGGCCGAACGGGCCAAGCGCGAGCTCAGCGACCGGGCGGAGACGACGGTCGGGGTGGAGCACGACGGGCACGCGCTGACGGTGCCGTTCTCCCGGAAAGACCTTGAGCGCCTGACCTCCGGTCTGCTGGAGCGGACCGTGACGTTGGCCCGGTCGGTCCTGACTGCGGCCAGGACCCGGGGGGTCACCCGGCTGGACCGGGTGCTGCTCGTCGGGGGGTCGTCCAGGATGCCGGCGGTGGCCCGCCGGCTGGCTGCCGAGCTCGGTGTACCGGTCGAGCTGCGCGACCCCGATCTTGCGGTTGCCAAGGGCGCTGCCCTCTACGGGGAGAAGAAGGCCATCGAGCGGCTGGTCCTCGCCGACCTGGTGTCCCGGGGGCAGATTCTCGACGGCGCCCAGCCCGACGCCGCTGCGCCCGAGGACCTCGCCGCCGCCTGCCGGCGCCTTGCGGCGGCTTTCGGGCTCACCGCGGAGCGGGTCCGCCGCACCGTCGAGGTGCAGGTGGTCAACGTGGTCTCCCGCGGGTTCGGGGTGCTCGCGCTCGACCGCTTCGGCGAGCGTTCCGCGGTGTTCCTCGTCCACCGCAACGACCGGCTGCCCGTGGCGGTCAGGCGCAGTTTCGGCACCGTTCGCGATGATCAAGATGTTGTGACGGTGCACGTGGTGGAACAGGGCGGTGGCGCCGAGTCGACGCGGATCGACGACGTTAAGATCATTGCGCAGGCGGACATCACCGGGATCCCACCGGGCTTCCCGGCCGGGACGCCTATCGAGATCACGTTCCGGATGGGCTTCGACGGCATCCTGGAGGTGACCGCGTTGCACGAGGGACTGGCCGACCAGCCCCTGACCGTGCGGGTGGAGACCAGTGCGGCGCTCAGCCAGGCCGATGTCGCCCGGGAACGGGACGCGGTGGCAAGGCTGCGCCGTCGGGAAGGCTGAGAAGGCGTGGAGGAGTTCCGGCCGAACGACTACCGCAAGCGTGTCCTCGCCGCCGTCCAGGCCCGCGGTGGGGTCGGGCAGTCCGACCCCTTCGAGGTGTACGACATCCCGCTGGCGGAGGTCGACAGGCTCGCCGACGCCGACGTCGCCGCCCGGGTCGACCAGGTGTGGGCCTTCTGGCAGAAGTCCCGGGATCATCCCAAGTACCGGGGCCTGGTGCTCGCCCTGCTGGCAGCGCACGACCAGGTCGGCCCGGAGCTGCTCAGCGCACAGCGTCGGAGCCTGTTGGCCGAGCGGGCCCGCCGCGACCGCAACACTCGGGACGGGCAGCGCTTCGCCGATCTCGACGCTGCCGTGGCCCGGCTGGTCCAGCGATTCGGCGGCCTGCCCGAGGACAAGCTCGCCGGCCTGCGGCGGCTGGCCGCCGAGCACGGTGTCGACGCCGACACGTTCGCCCTGCGGGTGCGGCGTTACAAGGTGCTGCCCACCGGGACGCCGGCGCGCGACGAGCGTCCTGCCATCGACACCGACCTGCTCCGGCAGGTACGCGCCGACCTCGACGAGCTCGGCCGGCTGTCCGGGGAAACCCCGCCGACGAGCCTGTTCGCCCTGCTCGGCCTGCCCCCGGACACCGGCCGGACCGAGATCCGCCAGGCCCGGGACGCCTGTGCCGCCCGCAACCGCGAACGCCGCCCGGATCGCCGGCGGGCACTCGTGGACGACCTGCTGGCCGCGGTCACGGCCCTGCTCATCGACGCCGATCCGAGTGTCTACCTGGACGCCCTGGCGGTTGATGTGACCGCATGGCTGCGGCCCGCGGTCGCGGCGGCGGTACTGGTCGAGGACACCCTCACCCCGCGGCACTACACGGCCTTCCTCACCGAGGCCGAGCAGTACGGGCTTGACCGGGGCCGGGCCCGGGCGGTGCTCGCCGAGCTCGCCCGCGAGCACGGCGTCGACGTGCCGGACATCCCCGTCCCGGCCCTGCCCTCCCCGTCACCCGGTACCCCGCTGTCGCCGGACGTCCCGGCGCCGCCCCGGGCCGCACAGTGGCTGGAACCGCTGGCCAAGGCCCGGGCCGCATTGCGGGCGGGCCGTCCGGTCGAGGCCCACGAGCGGGTCGCCGAGGCCCGGGAGCGGGCCGGCGAGCTGTTGCCCGCGATCCGGGCTGTCGCCGACGAGGTCGAGCGGGTGATCCGCGCGGCCGGGTCGCTGTGGCAGCGGGTCGAGGCGGCGCTGTCCGGCCGTCGCCTGCGGACCGCCGGTCAGCTGCTCGACCAGCTCGCCCGCGACGCCGTCGACGTACCCGGCCGGGACGGGCGCAGCGTCGCCGAGGGGATCGCGATGGTCCGCGAGCAGCTCGCGCGCGCCGACGATGTGGTCGCCGCCGCCAGCCGCAGCCACGGTACGCAACGGGAAAGCCTGCTGCTGCAGGCACTGGAGATCGTTGCCGACCATCAGGTCGCGCGTGACGCCCTTGCCGCCGCCGGGGTGGCACCACCGGTGCGGGTGCGGGCCCGGCGAGCCGGCCGCGCGGTGGCCGTCACCTGGCAGCCGTCGCCGTCGGTGGGGATGATCGAGTACCGCGTGTTGCGGATCGGGCCGGACGGCGCCTCCCGCGCGGTCGGAGTCACCCAGGTCACGAGTATCGAGGACGGCGGAATCGGCCCGGACGCGCCGATTCCGGCCTACGAGGTGCTCGCCGGCCGAGCCGGGGTGTGGTCCGACCCTGCCCGTTCCGACTCCGCCCGTTTCGACTCTGCTCCTGTCCCGACCGCTGCGGACCGCCTCGCACCCGCGACCAGCCTGCACTTCGCCGGTGACCTGCTGCGCTGGACCTGGCCGCCAGGTTGCACCGAGATGATGGTCGTCTGGCGCAACGACGCGCCGGCTCGCACGGCGGACGATCCGGCGGCGCATTGCCGTAAGGTCACCAACGCGAGATACGAAGTGGACGGCGGCGTCCCGGTACCGGCCGAACGGCCGCTGCACCTGGCGGTGTTCGGCTGCGTGCGCGACGGTGGGCGGCTGCTGGTCGCCAGCGCCTGCGCACCGTCCGCCCGCCTGTGGGCGGTCGGGGGTTGACGGGGGCGGGAGACCCCCGACCGCCAGGGACGATCGACTGGGGGATGACCGTCGGTCTTGGTCTATCACGATCCGATGCCGCCTAGGATCGTCACAGTGCGTTACTGTTACCGGGACGGCGGGTCGGTGCCATAGGTCCGATCCTGGGCGGTTGGCCGCAGGTTACCGTATGAGCATGCGCGTCCAGATCATTGCTCAGACGCAGTTCACACCACCGGACGACATCGACTGGACCACCGATGCCGACGGCGGCCAGGCGCTTGCGGAGTTCGCCGGTCGGGCCTGCTACCAGAGCTGGTCGAAGCCGAACCCCGCCACGGCCACGAACGCCGGCTATCTACGCCACATCCTCGACGTCGGGCATCTGTCCGTGCTCGAGCACGCGACGGTGACCATGTACATCACCGGGGTTTCCCGGAGCCTGACCCATGAGCTGGTGCGCCACCGGCACTTCTCCTACAGCCAGCTTTCCCAGCGTTACGTACCGGAGCGGGACGCCGTGGTGGTCGAGCCCGACGTCATCGCCGAGGATCCGCAGCTGCACGAGCTGTTCACCGAGGCCACCACCGCGTCGCTGGAGGCGTACGGAAAGCTCCTCGAGGGGCTGGAGAAGCGTTTCGCCGACGTGGCGGCACCGACCTCCCGGCGCAAGCTCGCCCGGCAGGCCGCCCGTTCGGTGCTGCCCAACGCCACCGAGACCCGAATCGTGGTAACCGGAAACTACCGGGCATGGCGTCACTTCATCGCGATGCGGGCGAGCGAGGCGGCGGATGTCGAGATCCGTGCGCTGGCGGTGGCGGCGCTGCGGGAGCTCCAGCGACTCGCGCCGAATGTCTTCGGCGACTTCCAGGTGATCACCCTGGACGATGGAACCGAGGTTGCGTCGAGCCCGGCAGCGCATTGAGGTGGAACATATGACCAGCGTTGTCGATGTCGCCGAGAAGAATGCTGCCGAGCAGACGACGTCGGGTGCCGGGGGGTCGGGTGCCGGGGGGCCGCTGTCGCCGGAGGAGCTGCGGCGTATCCACGCCTACTGGCGGGCGGCGAACTACCTGGCTGTCGGCCAGATCTATCTGCTCGACAACCCCCTGCTGCGGGAGCCCCTGCGGACTGACCATGTCAAACCCCGGCTACTGGGCCACTGGGGCACGACGCCGGGACTCAACCTGATCTACGCACACATGAACCGCGTGATCAAAGCGAACGACCTCAACGCGATCTACGTCATCGGCCCGGGCCACGGCGGTCCCGGCATTGTCGCGAACGCCTACCTGGAGGGTACGTACTCCGACGTCTACCCTCCATCACCCAGGACGCCGCCGGGCTGCGCAGGTTGTTCCGCCAGTTCTCCTTTCCCGGTGGTATCCCCAGCCACGTGGCGCCGGAGATCCCCGGCTCGATCCACGAAGGTGGAGAGCTGGGCTACGCCCTCACCCATGCCTTCGGCGCCGCGTTCGACAATCCGGACCTGCTGGTCTGCGCGGTCGTCGGGGACGGTGAGGCCGAGACCGGGCCGCTGGCGACAAGCTGGCACTCGAACAAGTTCCTCAACCCGGTCCGCGACGGCGCGGTCCTGCTGATCCTCCACCTGAACGGCTACAAGATCGCTCAGCCGGCCGTGCTCGCGCGCATTCCGCAGGCCGAACTCGACCAGCTGATGCGCGGCTACGGGTATCAGCCGTTCCACGTCACCGGGGACGATCCCGAACAGGTCCATCAGCGTTTCGCCGCCGTCCTCGACACCGTCGTCGCCGAGATCACCCGGATCCAGCAGCAGGCGCGGGCGCACGGCGACCCGGCTCGCCCATTGTGGCCCATGATCGTTCTTCGTACCCCGAAGGGCTGGACCGGCCCGAGCGTCGTCGACGGTGCACAGGTCGAGGGCACGTGGCGATCCCACCAGGTACCTGTCTCGCAGATCCACGACAACCCCGAACACCTGGCGGAGCTGGAGACCCTGGCCGCGGTCGACATCCTGCGACGCAACTTCCCCGACCTGAAAGTGCGTGTCGTCAACGTCGTCGACCTGATGTGCCTGCAGGACGAAGGCGAGCATCCGCACGGGATCTCCAACGCCCGGTTCGACGCGTTGTTCACCTCGGACCGGCCAGTGATCTTTGCCTATCACGGATATCCGTGGCTGATTCACCGGCTGACCTACAAGCGGACCAATCACAACAACGTCCATGTCCGCGGCTACATCGAGGAAGGCACGACCACCACGCCGTTCGACATGGCGATGATGAACAACCTCGACCGGTTCCACCTGGTGATCGACGTGATCGACCGGGTGCGGTCGCTGGGCGCCCGCGCCGCGCACGTCCGGCAGGACATGGTGGACGCGCGGATCGCGGCTCGGGCGTACACCCGTGACTTCGGCACGGACATACCCGAGATCTCCGACTGGGCCTGGCCCTACTGACGCTCCAGCGGCGTGAGCATCAGCGGCGTGAGCATTCTCGTGGTCAACGCCGGTTCATCCAGCCTGAAGCTCCGGCTCCTCGGGCTGGGCGACATCCTGCTGGCAGCTGTCGACCTTCGCGCGCGGGAGGGCAGACCGGACCCGGTCGAGGTCACCGCCGCGATCACGGATCTGGCACGGCTCGGCGAGCTCGGCGCGGTCGGGCACCGGATTGTGCGCGGCGGGACGGCGTTCACCGATCCGGTGGTCGTCACCGACGAGGTGCTCAAGGAGCTGCGGCCGCTGAGCACGCTGGCTCCCCTGCACCAGCCGGCGGCGCTCGCCGCGCTGGCTGAGGTGCGGACCGCGGCGCCTGACATCACACAGGTCGCCTGCTTCGACACCGCGTTCCACGCCCGGATGCCGCCGGCCGCGGCCACCTACGCGGTTCCGACCGACTGGCGGGATCGTCTCGGCGTGCGCCGCTACGGCTTCCACGGGCTGTCCCACGCGTACGCGTCCCGCCGGGCGGCGGCGCTGACCGGCGGGATCAGGGTGGTGACCTGCCATCTGGGGTCGGGCGCGTCGCTGGCGGCCGTCCGCGACGGTGTCGGTGTCGGTGTCGGTGTCGACACCACCATGGGGTTCACCCCGCTGGAGGGGCTGGTCATGTCGACCCGCTCCGGCACGGTCGACCCGGGTCTGCTGCTGTGGCTGCAGACGTCGGTCGGCCTGTCCGTCGATGAGCTCACCGACGCGCTGTTCCACCGGTCGGGCTTGGCCGCCCTCGCCGGCACCCCGGACATGCGCGCGGTCGTGGACCGCGCCGCCACCGGTGAGGCCGCGTCTTCCCTGGCCCTGGCGGTCTACCTGCACCGCCTACGTGCACAGATCGTCGCGATGGTCGCGGCCCTCGGCGGCCTGGACACGCTGGTCTTCACCGGCGGGGTGGGGGAGCGCTCCGCGGTGTGCGGGCCGGCGCCGTGGACGGTCTGGGATTTCTCGGCGTGGGCGTCGATCCGGACAGCAATACCGCCCATGCCGGTGGCGACCGCGACATCACCGCTGCCGGCTCGCCGGCCCGGACGCTCGTTGTCGAGGCCCGCGAGGACCTGGAGATCGTTCGGGGCGTCCGCGCATGTCTTGTCGCCGGCCGCTGAGGTCAGGAGCACCGAGGGAATGGTGTTAGGGAACGGTGTTTTCGTCCTGGTCCGGTCTGTTCCGGTATTGTCACTCGCCGTGGTTGCGTCTCCGCCGGCCGGACCGGGCAACGCCGGGCGTTGGCGGCGGTGGAGCCGTGCCGACACCGGTCAGGCCGCAACTTTCCTCGACCTGACCGACATCGACGAGATCACTGCGACGCTGCTGGCTCCGCCCGAGCAGTACGAGGGCCTGCGGCGCCGGGTGGTGGACCAGTTCACCCTGCTGAGCGCAAACCGCTGTCTGCTCCAGCGGTCGGTCAACTGGGGCCCGCTGGATCCACTGCTGACCGCTGTCGCCCGTCCGCGTCACCTGCTGGTCAACACCGGTGGTCGGTTACCCGACGAGGTGTCGCTGCTGTTGCCGATCTCGACGATGCCCAAGCGGGCGCTGGTCGCGTTCAACCTGCTCGGACCGGGCGGATCCGACGCCCATCTGATGCCGTACACCGCAAGCATCGCAACCCAGGGTAACCTCGTTGCCCGGCTGGCGGCGGACATCGGCCATCCGCCGTCGGCGGCGTCCAGATTCGTCGTGGACGCCGTCTCCCGTTTCCGTCCCGGCCGCCTGAGCGGAAACCATCCGGGGCTTCTCCCGCGCCGCGGTGATCCTCTCGGTGCGCCGGCCATCCGCGAGTATCTCGACAGGGAAGCGGAGCTGGCGCTGTCAGAGGCGACGCTGCGGTCGTGGACCCGGATCATCGCGGAAGCCCAGATCGTCCTGCGGCGGGCTCTTGCCGAGCCGTTCGACCCGCTGAGCAGCTCCGACAACCTGCTGCTGGCCGTCGGCGAGCTTCGCCGTGATCCCGCGGTGCCCGATGACCTCGACGAGGCCGGGATCGAGGCGTTCCTGTGTGACTTCGTCGCCTGGATCGAGGCTCTCGACGCTGCCGGCGACGTGGCTGTTCCGGTGCTGTCCACGGTCGCCGAGTACGGACGGCGGTGGGAGGCGCTCGCCGCGGTGACGCTCGATCCGTACCGGCCTGCTCTGATCAAGATGCAGGAGGAGCGGCGAACCGTGGTGGCACGGCGCAGCCCGCTGCGCGGTGGTGCGCGGATGCGCTGGAGGCACCTGGTCAGCCCGACCGCGCTGGTGGACCTCGATCCGGGCGGTCCGGGCACTTACCACGTCAGCGTGGGAACCGACGACACGAGCATCGAGATCCGCGATCCCGTCGTGATCGACCTGTTCAACCGGCCGGTCGACCGCACGTTTGTCGAGGACGTCCAGCGCAATCGCGAGGTGTACGCCTACTACACCACCGACGCCCGCCGTCCGGCGCGCGCAAGGCTGCTGGTGGGACTGAGCGTGTCCCGGGACGTCTCGCGGGTGAGCGTGGCGATCCTCCTTCTCATGATCGTCACGGTGGGGCTGTCCGCCCTGCCCTTCGACCTCGACACCAACGCGGTGGCCGTGGTGGCCGTGCCGTCGTCGTTCGCGGCCACCCTGCTGCTCACCCGGGAGCGCAGCAGCCTCGCCGCGTGGGTGCTCGGACCCTTGAAGCTTCTCCTGCTGGCGCTGCTGATGGCCTTGGCGGTCACGGCCGGTGTGCGGGCCGTGTTCGGCTGGCACACGTCGCTGTAGCCGTCGGCAGGGTAGACTGATCGCCTGCACGTGAGGACCAGGACGGCTAGGAACAGGATGGTCGCCATGCCGAAGAATTACGGCCGGGGTGTGGTCGTCGACTCCTGGCGTCCCGGTGGTCTGCGGGGCCTCGTCCGGCTCGGCCGGGTCGAGCTGTGGACCCGGCTTGACCGGAACATGCTGCGATCATCCAGCGGCCCGGAGCCGGGCACGTCGTCAGGGCGCCGTCATCAGGATGCCGGTCGCGCTGGGTAGCGTCTATCGTCGAAGCTTCCTGGTCGTCGGCATTCTGGCCGTCTCATGCGCGTCGGAGATGCCGTCACGTGCCGTGCTGGGCGTTGGTCGGCCATGGCGTAACAGCCAAGCATGGCGTAACAGCCAGGTATTGCCCGACAAGGCACCATGAGAACTAAGGTGACCGGCATGTCAGTGTTGTCCCGAGCGCCCTTCGGTCGCATGATCACCGCAATGGTCACCCCGTTCACCACGGGTGGCGAACTCGATCTTAAAGGTGCCGCGGCACTAGCGGAGCATCTGGTGGATGTCGGCAACGACGGTCTGGTTGTCAACGGGACGACAGGGGAATCACCGACCACCTCGGACGTGGAAAAAGAAGAGCTGCTGAGGGCGGTGGTGGAGGCTGTCGGCGCCCGGGCGCGGGTGATCGCCGGAGTGGGGACCAACGACACCCGGCACACGGTGGAACTGGCCGTAACAGCGCAGAAGGCCGGCGCGCACGGACTGCTGGTGGTCAGCCCTTACTACAGCCGGCCTCCGCAGACCGGGCTTGTGTCGCACTTCCGTACGGTCGCGGACGCCACTGGTCTACCAATGATGATTTATGATATACCTGGCCGTACCGGTGTCCCGGTAGCAACGGATACGCTGGTGCGCCTGGCCGACCATCCACGGATCGTGGCCGTCAAGGACGCCAAGGACGATCTTGGTGCGTCATCGTGGGTCCTTGCCCGAACAGAACTTGCCTACTACTCCGGTACGGACATTCTCAACCTCCCGCTCCTGGCAGTGGGGGCCGTCGGGGTCGTAAGCGTCGTCGGGCATGTCGCCGCCACCCGGATCCGTTCGATGATCGATGCTTTCGATGCAGGTGACGCCGTCCGTGCCCGTTCTCTACACCTGAGTCTGCTTCCGGCGTACGAGGGCATGTTCAGGAACCAAGGTGTGATCATGACAAAAGCTGCTCTCAACATGGCCGGGTTGCCTGCCGGAGGAGTCCGTCCACCCCTGGTGGACGCGACCGAGGAGGAGCGCGAGCAACTACGCGCCGACCTGGCCGCGGCCGGGGTCGACCTGGCCGCGGATGCGACCGCGACGGTGGGTTCCGCGTGAGTCATCCCCATCCCGGGTTGGGAACGCCGCCACCGCTTCCGCTGGACGGGCTGCGCATCGTCGCGCTCGGGGGCCTCGGCGAAATCGGGCGCAACATGACCGTGTTCGAGTTCGGTGGCCGGCTGCTCGTCGTCGACTGCGGAGTCCTGTTCCCCGAGACCGACCAGCCCGGTGTCGACCTCATCCTGCCCGACTTCACCGCGATCCGGGACAGGCTGGACGCCATTGACGCGGTCGTGCTCACCCACGCCCACGAGGACCACATCGGCGCCGTTCCCTACCTGCTGCGCGAACGCGGCGACATCCCGCTGGTCGGTTCCCGGCTGACGCTCGCGCTGACCGTGGCCAAACTCGCCGAGCACCGCATCAGCCCGGTCACGGTCGAGGTCCGGGAGGAGGAGGCGCACGACTTCGGCCCGTTCGGCTGCGAGTTCTTCGCGGTCAACCACTCCATTCCGGACGCCCTGGCCGTGGCGATCCGGACGCCGGCCGGTCTGGTGCTGCACACCGGCGACTTCAAGATGGACCAGCTTCCCCTCGACGGCAGGCTCACCGATCTGGGTGGCTTCGCCCGGCTCGGCCGGGAAGGAGTCGATCTTCTTCTGTCCGACTCCACCAACGCCGAGGTGCCCGGTTTCGTGACCTCGGAGCGGGAGATCGCTCCGGTCCTCGACGGTGTGTTCCGGAACGCGGGCAAGAGGATCATCGTTGCGTGTTTCGCCAGCCACGTGCACCGTGTGCAGCAGATCATTGATGCTGCGGAGGCGCACGGCCGCTCGGTGTGCTTCGTGGGACGCTCGATGGTCCGTAACATGGGGGTAGCCCGCGATCTCGGACTGCTGCGGGTCCCGCCTGGCATCATGATCGACATGCGTGACGTCGCCGCTCTGCCGGACCGCAACATCTGTCTGGTCTCGACCGGATCCCAGGGTGAGCCGCTGTCGGCCCTGTCCCGGATGGCGAACCGGGACCATGCGATCCAGATCGAGGCCGGCGACACGGTCGTGCTCGCCTCCAGCCTGATCCCGGGCAACGAGAACGCGGTCCATCGGGTGATCAACGGGTTGACCCGATGGGGAGCGAAGGTCGTCCACAAGGGTGTGGCCAAGGTGCACACCTCGGGGCATGCGCCAGCCGGCGAGCTGCTGTACGTCCTCAACGCCACCCGACCGTCCAACGTCATGCCCGTGCATGGTGAGTGGCGGCATCTGCGTGCGCATGGCGCACTTGCCGAGGCAACCGGCGTGCCCGCGGACAGGGTCGTGCTCGCCGACGACGGCATGGTCGTCGACCTGGTCGACGGGCAGGCGAACATCACCGGTGTCGTCCCGTGCGGCTATGTCTACGTCGACGGGCTTGCCGTCGGCGACGTCGGCGAGCCGAGCCTGAAGGACCGTCGCATCCTGGGCGAGGAGGGCTTCATCACGATTATGGTCGTGGTCGACGCCGCGTCCGGGAAGGTCGTGGGTGGCCCCGAGCTGTCGGCCCGGGGGTTCTCCGACGCCCGCGAGACATTCGAGCCGGTTCGCGCTCTGGTGACCGAGGCGCTGGCCGAGGCGATGCGGTCGGGCATGGTGGACGTAGGCGCGCTGCAGCAGCTGGTGCGCCGCACGGTCGGCCGCTGGGTGAGCGACACCTATCGGCGCCGGCCGATGATCGTTCCGGTGGTCGTCGAGGTCTGAGCTCGAGGTCCGAGCTGGCGGCGGTTTGAGAACGCAGTCCGGCGTGGGCGACGCGCCCGGAAGGTCGGGGTTGCCGGATGTCGCAGCAGGAGACCGGTACCGTCCTGGAGTGGCCACACGGGCGAGTGGCACGCGGACGCGTGCCCAGGCTGGGAGGTCCGCCTCCCGGGCGGCGCCCGCGCGGCGTCCACCGGCCGCGGGAAAGTCGACGGGGAGCAAGTCGACGGGGAGCAAGCCCCGGGCGAAGGCCAACCCCGCGAAGGCCGGTGCGAGCAAACCTCGTGTGCCTTTCACCCTGCTGACCGCCCGTGCCGCGATCCGGCTGACGATCCGGTTCTGGCGGACCGCGGCTGCGCTGCTGGGCAGCATGGTCCGCCGGATCGGTCGGGGCGCCCGTGACCTGCGCATCGACGAGACCCACCGGCGGGACGGCGCGGGGCTTGCCGCGTTCGGTGCGACCACGCTCACCACAGCCGCGGTCTGGTTCCACGCCGCTGGGCCCGTGGGCCGCGTCATTGCCGGCACATTGCACTTCCTGGTCGGTGCGGGAGCCGTGGTGCTCCCACTGTTCGGTCTCGGCGCGACGTGGCGACTGATCCGTAGTCCGAGCGATCCGGACAGCCGTGGCCGGGTGCTGATCGGTTGGACCGCGTTCGCGGCGGGTGTCCTGGGGCTGGTGCACGTCGCGCACGGGGTTCCCGATTTCGGCGCCGGTACCGGCGCCATCGGGCGGGCAGGCGGGCTGGCCGGGTTTCTCGTGAGTTCGCCGCTTTCCAGCGCAGTCACCCCGTACCTGGCGGTACCCCTGCTGATCCTGGTGAGCGTGTTCGGCATACTCGTGATCACCAAGACCCCGATCCGCGCGATCCCCGAGCAGCTGCGTGAGCTGCGGGACAGGCTCATGGTCGGCTACGAGCGCAGGGACGAGGTGGGCGAGCCGGCCTCTGACAGCCTGGCGCAGGCCCAGCCCCAGGCCCCCGGGTCGCTGGTGGAGGATCTGCTCGGGATCGGCCCTGCCGAGGATACCCAGGTCGGCGATGCTCGGGCCGGCCGGGGCCGGCGCTCCCGGTCGGTGCCGGACCCGGACGTGTTCGACATCGACGCGCTCGGTGGTGAGGCGTCCGATGGGGCCGGGGACGGCGTGCCCGCGGCCGGCGCGGCCGGGGATGAGGGGCCGCCGGCGGACGGTCCCGTGCCCGGCCGGGCCGGCGGACGGCGAGCACCGAAGGTGCGTGGGCGTGGGCCGGTACAGACGCGTCTTCCCGATCCGTCCGAGGTGGAGCACTTCGTCGCTCCCGACCTGAGCGGGATGGCGGACAGTGACTACGTCCTGCCGTCGCCGACCCTGTTGCAGCAGGGCACGCCCCCGAAGGTGCGGTCGGCGGCGACAGACGTGGTGATCGCCTCGTTGACGGATGTCTTCACCCAGTTCCGGGTGGACGCCAAGGTGACCGGTTTCACCCGGGGTCCGACGGTGACCCGTTACGAGGTCGAGCTGGGTTCGGCCGTGAAGGTCGAGCGGATCATCCAGCTCACCAAGAACATCGCATATGCGGTGAAGAGCCCGGACGTGCGGATCATCAGCCCGATCCCGGGCAAGAGCGCGGTGGGTATCGAGATCCCGAACACCGACCGGGAGCTGGTCTCCCTCGGTGACGTGCTGCGCAGTGAGGAGTCGACGGGCAACCCGCATCCGCTGCTGGTCGGCCTCGGCAAGGACATCGAGGGCGGCTATGTGGTCGCGAACCTGGCGAAGATGCCGCACATCCTCATCGCGGGGGCGACCGGGGCGGGTAAGTCGACCTGCATCAACACGTTGATCACGAGTGTGCTGGCGCGGGCCACGCCCGATCAGGTGCGGTTGGTGCTGGTGGACCCCAAGCGGGTGGAACTGACCAGCTACCAGGGGATCCCCCATCTGATCACGCCGATCATCACGAGTCCGAAGAAGGCAGCGGACGCGCTGGCGTGGGTGGTCAAGGAGATGGAGAACCGGTACGAGGATCTGGCGTCCTGCGGGGTCCGCCACGTCGACGACTTCAACCGCAAGGTCCGGACGGGGGAGATCGTGGCGCCGCCGGGGTCGGAGCGGGTGTATACGCCGTATCCGTACATCCTGACGATCGTGGACGAGCTGGCGGACCTGATGATGGTGGCGCCGCGCGACGTCGAGGACGCGATCTGCCGGATCACCGCGATGGCCCGCGCGGTCGGTATCCACCTGGTGCTGGCCACCCAGCGGCCCTCCGTCGACGTGGTGACCGGGTTGATCAAGGCGAATGTGCCGTCGCGGCTGGCGTTCGCGACGTCCTCGCTGGCGGACAGCCGGGTCATCCTGGATCAGGGCGGGGCGGAGAAGCTGGTCGGTCTCGGTGACGCGCTGTTCCTGCCGATGGGCGCGGGCAAGCCGGCCCGCATCCAGGGCGCGTTCGTCTCCGAGGAGGAGATAGCGGCGATCGTCGCCCATACCAAGGAGCAGGCGGCCCCGGCGTTCCGCGTGGACGTGTTCGACAGCGCAGCCGAGTCCAAGAAGGAGATCGACGAGGACATCGGGGACGACCTCCAGCTGTTCGTGCAGGCGGTCGAGCTGGTGGTATCGACCCAGTTCGGGTCGACGTCGATGCTCCAGCGCAAACTTCGGGTGGGGTTCGCCAAGGCTGGCCGCCTGATGGACCTCATGGAAAGCCGCGGCATCGTCGGTCCGACCGAGGGGTCGAAGGCGCGGGACGTGTTGGTCATACCGGATGAGCTTGAAGGTCTTTTGATAACTCTACGTAATGGCTAGCAGTGGCGACGGCGATCATCAGGGTGTGCTTTCGGCTACTGGCCAACCACCGTAGACTCGTCAGCACTGCCGATCCGACCGGGCGGAGGTTGGCCATGCAGTCCGCTGACCCGACGGCGTCCGCCGGCAGCCCGTCCCCTGAGGGTGTGGGTGCGGCGCTCTCGGCCGCTCGCACCAGGCAGGGTCTGTCGGTCGCGGATGTCAGTGAGCGGACCCGCGTCCGCGCCGCTCTGATCGAGCAGATGGAGATCGACGATTTCACCGGTTGCGGCGGTTCGGTGTATGCGCGTGGTCACATCCGCAGCATTGCCGGTACGTTGGGAGTCGATCCCGTACCGCTGATCGCCGAATTCGACCGGGCCCACAGCCGGACGAGCGAGCCGCAGGCGCTCTCTTCGCGGCCGTTCGACCCGTTGATCCCGAACGGGGCGGGAGCCCGTCGGGGATTCCCCTGGATGCCCGCGGTGATCGTCGCACTGGTCGCGATCTGTGTGCTGGCCGCTCTCGCCGTCCTCGTCCCGGACGGCTCCGACAGCGCGCTGCGCGACCCGGCCGATGTCCGGGCGGTGGCCACGGGCTCGCCGGTGTCACCTGGTGTCGGGGCTGCACCCGGGGCGTCCGCCTCGCCCGCGCAGTCCGTGACGACCGCACCGAGCGGGGTGAACGTCGAGGTGGCGGTGCGGGACGAACCGAGCTGGCTGGAGATGCGGGACGAGACGCAACGGGTCCTGCTGCAGCAGCTCCTGCAACCCGGCGACAGCCGGTTGGTGAAGGCGGCCCGCTCCGTAGAGATCAAAATTGGTAACGCCGGGTCGGTGGAGGTCTTCTGCAACGGGCGGGACCTGGGTCTGGGGGGCAATCCCGGTCAGGTTGTCACCGTACGTGTGGGTTTGGGCGCGTCAGGGGACTGTGCCGTTGGTAACCCGGCGTCCCGGTAGCCTGACGTCGTGCCCGATCGCCCCGTTCGTCGTGTCGCACTGATCACGTTGGGATGTTCCCGCAACGACGTGGACTCCGAGGAGCTTGCGGCGCGCCTGGGAGCGGACGGCTGGACCGTGGTCGACGATCCAGCTGCCGCCGACGCCGTGGTGGTCAACACGTGCGGCTTCGTCGACGTCGCCAAGAAGGACTCGATCGACACGCTGCTCGCCGCCGCCGACCTGCGCGATGCCGCCACAGGTGCCGCCACAGGTGCCGGCGGTGCTGCCGGCGGCCCGAAAGCGGTGGTCGCGGTGGGCTGCCTGGCCGAGCGGTACGGCCGGGAACTCGCCGACAGTCTGCCGGAGGCCGATGCCGTTCTCGGCTTCGACGCCTACCCGGCTCTCGGCAGCCATCTGGACGCGGTGCTGCGCGGCGAGACGCCCTCGGCGCACGCTCCGCGTGACCGGCGGACCCTGCTGCCGATCACGCCGGTCGACCGCCAAGCGGTGCGGGTGGGGCGAGCCGGGCCCGCATCCGGCCCGCCGGTCCTGCGACAACGTCTGGCCGGCGGGCCTGTCGCGCCGTTGAAGATTTCCAGTGGCTGTGACCGGCGCTGCTCGTTCTGCGCGATCCCGACGTTTCGCGGATCGCACGTCTCCCGGCCACCGCAGGACGTCCTCGCCGAGGCCGAGTGGCTCGCCGGCCAGGGTGTGCGGGAACTCGTCCTGGTCAGCGAGAACTCGACCTCCTACGGCAAGGATCTCGGGGACCTGCGGGCGCTGGAGAAACTGTTGCCTCAGCTGGCTGCGATCACCGGTGTGGTGCGGGTCAGGGCGGTGTACCTGCAGCCTGCGGAGGTACGCCCGTCCCTGCTGGAGACGTTGTTGACGACCCCCGGCATCGCCCCCTACCTTGATCTGTCGTTCCAGCATGCGAGCCCGTCGGTGCTGCGGCGGATGCGCCGCTTCGGCGGCGCGGACGCCTTCTGCGACCTGTTGGCGCAAGCCCGCGCATTGGCCCCGGACCTGGGCGCGCGCTCAAACGTGATCGTCGGCTTCCCGGGCGAGACCCGTGCGGACGTCACGCTCCTCGAGCGGTTCCTCACCGATGCCGACCTCGATGCCGTCGGGGTCTTCGGGTACTCCGACGAGGACGGGACCGAAGCGGCCACACTGACCGACAAGGTCGCGCCGGCCACGGTGCGCCGGCGCCAGGCACGCGTGACCGATCTGGTCGAGCAGCTGACCGCCGCCCGTGCGCAGCGGCGGATCTCTTCGATCGTCGAAGTGCTCGTGGAGGAGGTCGCCGGTGGGTTGGCGCATGGACGGGCCGCGCACCAGCAGCCCGAGGTCGACGGGGCGTGCACGATCCGCCTCCCGGGCGCCTCGGTCATGCAGGTACGAGTGGGTGATCTGGTGAGCGCGAAGGTGGTCGCCTCCGAAGGGGTGGATCTGACCACCGAGTTCCTCGACGTCGTCGATCCTGTGCTGACGTGAGCGAACCTCGGCCCGGTACTGCCGTCAGCCGACTGAACCTCGCCAACGCGCTCACTGTTGCGCGGGTCGCGCTCGTTCCGGTGTTCGTGGTGTTCATGTTTTCCGGTGGTGACAACACCTCCGGCTGGCGGGTGATGGCGTTTGCCACCTACGCGCTCGCGGCGGTCACCGATCAGGTAGACGGATATGTCGCCCGCAGCCGCGGGGTCGTCACGGATTTCGGGATCATCCTCGACCCGATCGCGGACAAGGCCCTCACCGGCGCCGCGCTGCTGTGCCTGTCGTTGCTGGGCGACCTGCCATGGCTGGTGACGGTGGTCGTCGCGGTCCGGGAGATCGGGGTCACGCTCCTGCGGTTACGGATGATCCGGTACGGGGTCATGGCGCCCAGCCGTGGGGGCAAGCTGAAGACCCTGCT
This sequence comes from Protofrankia symbiont of Coriaria ruscifolia, assembly GCF_900634745.1. Classification (NCBI taxonomy): domain Bacteria; kingdom Bacillati; phylum Actinomycetota; class Actinomycetes; order Frankiales; family Frankiaceae; genus Protofrankia; species Protofrankia symbiont of Coriaria ruscifolia. The sequence goes on along the minus strand of NZ_CAAAFR010000173.1, from coordinate 50,829 downwards.
GCTCAACTGCGCGATCGGTCTCTACGTGCTCCCGCTGGAAGGGCCCGCAGCCTCCGTCAGGGCGGTCGTTCTCGCCGCCGGGGTGCTGGTGGCGGTGGTCACCGGTCTTGACTATGTGGGACGGGCGCTGGCCCTGCGGCGGCAGGCGACGCATCCGGTCCCAGCGATCTCTGAGGAGAGCGATGCGGGCTGAACTGCTGGCTGTGGGTGACGAGCTGCTGTTCGGGGACATCGTCAACGGCAACGCGGCGTGGCTCGGGCGGCAGCTCGCCGACGTGGGCGTGGAGCTGACGACGTCGACGGTGGTGGGCGACAACGTCGAAATGATCGCGGCCAGGGTCCGCGAAGCGCTGGGTCGCGCGGACACGGTCATCCTGACCGGCGGTCTCGGGCCGACCCAGGACGACCTGACCCGGGAGGGGATCGCCCTGGCGGCCGGTGTGGCCCTGCGCCGGGACCCCTTCCTGGAGGCGGCCTTGCGCCGCCGGTTCCAGGCGCTCGGGCGGCAGGGGCCGGTCGGCGCGGGTTTCGAGGCACCGGAGATGAACTACCGGCAGGCGGATCTTCCCGGGGGCGCCGAACCGCTGCCGAACGAGGTCGGCACCGCCCCCGGTATCCGTCTGGAGACAGCCGGTGGTGTGGTGTACGCGATGCCCGGTGTTCCGGGCGAGATGTATCCCATGTTCACCGGATCGGTCCTGCCGGACCTGCTGCGCCGGGCGGGGGAGCCGGCGGTCGTGGTGCACCGGGTCCTGCGGACCGCCGGGGTCTGGGAGTCGGTGGTGGCCCAGGCCCTCGCCGGGGAGGTCGACAGGCTCGCCCCCGTCGGCAACCCGATGATCGCCTTTCTCGCCAGCGGCGGACAGACCCGGGTCCGGATCAGCGCCCGCGCCGGTGACCGAGCCGAGGCCCGCAGACTCATCGAACCGGTGGAGGAGGCGGCCCGCGCCGCCCTCGGGATAGCGCTCTACGGCGTCGACGACGACACGCTGGAGGGGACTGTCCTGCGGCTGCTTGCCGAGCGGGGTGAAACGCTCGCCGTCGCCGAGTCGATGACCGGCGGGCTGGTCGCGGGTCGGCTCACCGACGTCGCCGGTGCCAGTGCCGTGTTTCGCGGCGGGGTGGTCTCCTACGCCACCGAGGCCAAGGAGTCCGTGCTCGGGGTCGACCCGGATGTGCTGGCGACGTCCGGCGCGGTGTCCCCGGAGGCGGCCGCGGCGATGGCCGCGGGCGTACGGGATCTGCTGGGGGCGACCAACGGGCTGGCGGTGACCGGGGTGGCCGGCCCCGACGAGCAGGAGAGCAAGCCGGTCGGGACTGTGCACATAGGTATGGTCGGTGCCTTCGGCACGCTGACGAGGTCCCTTCGCCTCCCCGGTGACCGTCGTACGAACCGCATCTATGCGGTCGTCCAGGCGTTGGACGCTCTTCGGCGTACCCTGTCGGTTCATACTTGTTGACTGGGATGAAGTGCCGGACGCCTGTTGCTTACATGGTTACAGTCGTATCAACGGCCGGCCATCACGGTGGACAGCAGGTATACGGTAAGGCCCAGCCCGAGGACGAAGGAGGAGGCACGATGGTCCTGCTCCGACGCATGCTCGGCGAGGCATTGCGCCGCCGCCGTCAAGATCAACACAGGACCCTGCGGGAGGTGTCCTCCAACGCGAGGGTCTCGCTCGGGTACCTCTCCGAGATCGAGCGAGGGCAGAAGGAGGCAAGCTCGGAACTGCTCGCCTCGATCTGCGGTGCGCTCGGCGTCCGGCTTGCCGACCTGCTGCGTGAGGTGAGCGACGATCTCGAGCTCGCCGAGCTCACGGCTGGCGGACCGGCGCGGGTGGGCGCTCCGATGGCGGGGATGCCGCCGATGGCCGCCATGCAGACCCGCGGTGGCGCCACCACCGCGGTGGTCGATCGTGCCGCCTAACCGACTTTGTTTTCGACGGCCGGGGCTCACCAGCGTCCAGCTTGACGTGCGACGATCGATGTATGGCGAACGTCGTCCGCAAGTTGTACCGCTATCTGTCCGCTTCGGCGAACCGGAAGCTGGACGAGAAGGCTGATCCGCGGGTCCAGATCGACCAGGCGATCACCGAGGCACAGCGGCAGCACCAGGCGCTCGTGCAGCAGGCTGCCGCGGTTGTCGGCAACCAGCGGCAACTGGAGATGCGGATGGCCCGCCAGATCGACGAGGTCGAAAGCCTCACCGAGTCCGCGCGCCAGGCCGTCCTTCTCGCGGACGCAGCCAGCTCGAACGGTGAGGTGGACGCGGCCGGGCGCTACGAGCAGACCGCGCAGGCGTTCGCCAGCCAGCTCGTCGCCGCGGAGGGTGCCCTCGACGATCTCAAGGCCCTGCACCAGCAGGCCGTACTCTCGGCCGAACAGGCCCGCCGGGCGGTGGAGGACAACACCCTGCGACTGCAGGGGCAGCTTACCGAACGCGCCCGGCTGCTGACCCAGATCGAGCACGCCGCCATGCAGGAACAGATGAGCAAGGCGCTCGACGGCATGTCCCAGCTCACCCCGCCGAGTGACACCCCGACGCTCGCGCAGGTCCGGGACAAGGTCGAACAGCGCTACGCGATCTCCCTGGGACGGCACGAGCTCGCCTCCCAGGGGGTGGAGTCGCGGATGCTGGAGATCCGCCGGGCGTCGTTGGACGCGAAGGCGTCCAACCGTCTTGCCGAAATCCGTACGGCTCTGTCGGCCGGACCGAGGGCGGACGGCGCCGGCTCCGGTGATCAGTTGTCCCTGGACAAGGGATCTCCCGGCCGACCGGACGCCTGACGATGATGCCGGCAGGCAAGACCGGGCTGGGCAGCCGCCTGCCGGACTGGCTGCGCGCCGACATCGAACGCCGGAGCCTGCTGCGCGGCGAGCAGCGGCTGGTCCGTACCCAGGCCCGCCTGCGGCGGCGCGCCGCCGCGTCCGCGCGGGTGTGGGCCGGGGTCGCCGTCCTTACCCCGGCGGCCGCGGTCCTGGACGGGACGTGGAAGTGGCTGGTCGTGGGCGCCGGCGCGCTTGTGCGGGCCGGCCTGTCCTGGCGTCAGGCGCGGCTGGCCCCTGTGCTGCCGGCCCTGCCGCTGCCGATGGCGCCGCTGCCCTCGCGGTTGATGTTACGGGGTTCGGCCGCCGCGGAACCCCTGCGTCGCGGCGAGGCGGCGATGGTCGCGCTCGCCGCCATGCTGCGGGCGTTGCCACCCGGGGCCGCCGCTGAAACGGTCCGCGCGGCGATGGTGTCGGCCGCGCAGGTGGTCGACGGCCTTCGCGTCGAGGCCGGCCGGGTCCTGGCCTGTGAGTCGGCCGCTCGTACGGTCGCCGGCCCTGGCCGTCGGGCGGAGATCACTGCCACGATCTCGGATCTGGTGAGCTCGATGACAACCGCCGCGGATGCACTCGACGGGATGCTGGCCGCAGCCAGTGACCTGCTTGCCTCGACGTCGTCGACGCTGTCACCGGCGGGGCGCGACGGTGGCCTCGAACACGGGACCGCAGCCCTGCGCGGTTTCGCCGACGGCCTGCGCGAACTCATGCGCTGACCAGTTCTCCGGTTCGGCGACCCCGAGGTGGTCAGCCCCGCAGCCGCAGGCCGCGCGGAGTGGGATGGAAACCGGCGTGCTCCAGAGCACGACCGAGTGCGCTGGTGAGCACCGACTGGCCGTCGGCCTTCTCCACCGACAGCTGTCCGAGCCAGCCGTCCCGCACGGCGAGTGCAAGGGCGTCGACCGCCGGCTGCACCCGCTCGGGGTCGTCGGTCCAGGTCAGCAACGTCCTGCCACCGCGTTCGACGTACATCATCAGCTCGCCGTCGACCAGGACGACAAGCGCGCCCGGTGAGCGTCCCGGCCGATGCCCGCCGCCGGCTTGACTCGCCGGCGGCGCCGGCCAGGGCAATGCGGCGCCGTAGGGATTCGCCGGGTCGGTCGCGGCGAGCACGATCGCGCCGCAGGTCGGTGGGGCCGCCCGCAGCCGGTCGACCGCACCCGGGACGGCGAACTGGGCCGCGCCGAGGGACTCCACGAAGTAGCCGCGTCTGCACCGCCCACCGTCCTCGAAGGCGGACAGTACGCGGTACAACCCGGCGAAACCGCCCGGGACTCCCTCGGCCGTGACCGCGCCGCGGGTGACGATCCCGTACCGGTCGAGAAGCATCTCGGCCTGGGCGTGGGCTCGCAGGGTCGGATCAAGGTCCCGGTCGGGCAGCAGCGACCAGCGGCCTGCCACCGTAGGTGGGCCGGTCCGCGACGGCATGGTCGGGTGGGAGTAGCGAGCCGGACGCGCCCGGGGGCTGCGGCGGGTGGCCGGATGAGCGCCACGGCGGGCACCCAGCGAGGCCCGTAGCGGGGCGAGGCTGTCGTTGGTGACCAGGCCCGCCCACACCAGATCCCACAACGCGCTCGCGAGCGCGTTGTCGTCGAGGCTGCCGACCCGGTCCGACAGGGTCCGGAAGAACAGGGCGGCCCCTGTGTCGAGGGTGTCGAGCACCGCGGTGTGCAGGGGGGTGCTTGCGGCCTCCGGCGCGGGCGGTGCCAGCAGCAGGGCGGCGCTGTCGGCGAGGACCAGGGTCATCCAGCCGTCGTTTCCGGGCAGCCCGCCCGCGCCGGCCCACAGCACCTCGCCGGATACGCACAACTCGTCGAGCATGGCCGGGTGGTAGTCCGCCACTCGGGAGGGCAGGACGAGTTGCTCCCAGGCGCTGGCCGGCATCAGTGTGCCCTGCAGCTGCTCGACGGTCCGCACCACCGCGTCGACACCGTGTGCGCCGGCGCCCTGGCCACGTGACACCCCCTGCCAGGCGGGCAGGAAGCGGGCGAAGGCCTCCACCGCGACGGGTTCGACGTCCCGGCGGGAAGCCGCGAGGCTGCGCCGGCGCAGCGTGCGCAACACCGTGTCGTCACACCACTGCTCGCCGGTGCCACCCGGGCGCAGCTCGCCGCGGACGAGCCGGCCGGTGGCGAGTATCCGTTCCAGGCCCGCGGTCACCACGCCGACACCCAACCCGAACCGGCGGGCGATCGCCTCGGTGTCGAACGGGCCGTGCGTGCGCGCGTAGCGGGACAGCAGGTCACCCAATGGGTCGCGGACTGCTTCGGTGAAGGTCGTGGGCACACCGACCGGTACCGGGATGCCCAGGGCGTCACGCAGCCGTCCGGAGTCCTCGATCGCGACCCAGCGTTCCTCACCGGCGATGCGGACCCGCAGCGCACGGTGGGTGTCGGTGAGTTCGGCGAGCCAGGCCGGGGTCGCGCCCCGGGCCAGCGCCTCCGGCGTGCTGAGGTCGCCGACCACGCGCAGCAGGTCGGCGACCCCTTCGACGTCGCGCGCATGCCGGTAGGGCGCCAGGTGCTGCAGCTCGGCCTCTATCTGCGCGAGCACGTTCGTGTCGATCAGTTCCCGCAGGTCGGCCTGGCCCAGCAGCTGGGCGAGCAGGGAGCTGTCCAGTGCGAGTACCTGGGCTCGGCGCTCGGCCAGCGGGGTGTCCCCGGCGTACATGAACGCCGCTACGTAGCCGAACAGCATCGAGCGGGCGAACGGCGACGCCGCGGTGGTCTCCACCTCCACGACGCGCAGATTGCGCGACGCCACGTCACGCATCAGCCCGACCAGCGCGGGGACGTCGAAAACGTCCTGCAGGCATTCCCGCATGGTTTCCAGCACCATCGGGAAGTCGTCGAAGCGTGCCGCCACCTCCAGCAGGTGGGCGCTGCGCTGCCGTTGCTGCCACAGCGGGGTCCGGCGGCCTGGAGTGCGTCGTGGCAGCAGCAGCGACCGGCCCGCGCACTCCCGGAACCGGCTCGCGAACAGCGCGCTGGCACCGATCTCGGCCCGCACGAGCGCGTTGATCTCGTCGGGGTCGAACACGGCCACGTCGGCGGTGGGGGCGAGGTCGGCGTCGGGTATCCGCGCGACGACGCCGTCGTCGGAGTGCATGATCTGCACCTCGACGCCGTAGCGATCGCGTAGCCGTGCGCCGATGGCCAGCGCCCATGGCGCGGTCACGGGGGCGCCGAAGGGTGAATGGACCGCCAGCCGCCAGTCACCGAGCTCGTCCCGGAAACGCTCGACGACGATCGTCCGGTCGTCCGGGAGACGACCGGTGGCCTCCCGCTGTTCGGCGAGATAGGAGAGCAGGTTGTCGGCGGCCCACTCGTCGAACCCGGCTGCCCGGAGGCGCTCTCGTGCGCCCTCGGTGCCCAGGCGGGCCAGTTCACGGGTGAAGGTGCCGATCTCGCGACCGAGTTCGGCCGGACGCCCGGGTGCGTCACCGTGCCAGAACGGCAGTCGGCCCGGCCGACCCGGCGCAGGGGTCACCAGCACCCGGTCGGGGGTGATCTCCTCGATCCGCCAGCTGGACGATCCGAGCAGGACGACGTCACCGACCCGGGACTCGTACACCATCTCCTCGTCCAGTTCGCCGACCCGGCTTGCCTTCTCGCCAACCAGGAAGACGCCGAACAGGCCGCGGTCGGGGATGGTGCCGCCGCTGGTGACCGCCAGCCGTCCGGCGCCGGGCCGGCCGGTAAGCGTGCCGGTGGCCCGGTCCCAGACGACGCGGGGGCGCAGCTCGGCGAAGCCGTCGCTGGGGTACCGGCCGGAGAGCATGTCCAGTACCGCATCCAGGACGGAGGGTGGCAGCGTCGCAAACGGAGCTGCCCGGCGGACCAGCGCGGCGATGTCGTCGACCTGCCAGGGGTCCATCGCGACCATCGCCACGATCTGCTGGGCGAGCACGTCCAGTGGGTTACGCGGATACCGAAGTTCCTCGATCCCGCCGTCGCGCATCCGTTCGGCGACGACGGCGCACGGAAGCAGGTCGCCGCGGTGCTTGGGCAGGATCACCCCCCGGCTGGCGGCTCCGACCTGGTGCCCGGCTCGTCCCACCCGCTGCATGCCGGCGGCCACGCTCGGCGGTGACTCGACCTGGACGACGAGGTCGACAGCCCCCATGTCGATGCCGAGCTCCAGGCTCGACGTGGCCACGACCGCGGGCAGCCGGCCGGCCTTGAGATCGTCCTCGATGAGCGCCCGCTGCTGCCGGCTGACGCTGCCGTGATGCGCCCGGGCCACCTCCATCGCGTCGGCGGGCCGCCCGGCCCCGGCGTTGCCCATCATCTCGGCCGGCATGCGCTGCTCGGGCGGCATGTTCTGGAAGCGGTTGGCGTACGCCTCGTTCAGCCGGGCGCACAACCGTTCGGCGAGCCGCCGCGAGTTGGCGAACACGATGGTCGAGCGGTGCGCGAGGACGAGGTCGAGGATCCGTTCCTCCACGGCCGGCCAGATCGACGCCGTCGGTTCCGTGCCGGTGCCGGTGCCGGTCTCGGTGAGGCGGGTCATGTCCGCCACCGGTACGACCACGTCGATTCGCAGGGTCTTTCCGGTCGACGGGTGGACCACCGTGACCTCGCGGGCACCCCCGAGGAAGCGCGCGACCTCCTCGGTCGGGCTCACGGTCGCCGACAGGCCCACCCGCTGCGCCGGTCTGTCCAACAACGCGTCGAGACGTTCCAGGCTCAGGGCAAGGTGAGCGCCGCGTTTGGTACCGGCCACGGCGTGCACCTCGTCCACGATGACCGTCTCCACCCCACGCAGCGCCTCGCGTGCCCGGCTGGTCAGGATCAGGAACAGCGACTCGGGCGTGGTGATGAGTACATCCGGTGGGAGACGCCCGAACGCACGCCTCTCGGCAGCAGGAGTGTCACCGGACCGGATGCCCACCCGCACGTCGGGTTCGGGCCGGCCGAGGCGCGCCGCGGCAGCCTGGATCCCCGCGAGCGGGGCTCGCAGGTTGCGTTCGACGTCCACGGCCAGCGCCTTGAGCGGGCTGACGTAGAGCACGCGGCAGCGCCGGGAGGGTTCCGCCGGTGGGTCGGTGCGGGCGATCCGGTCCAGCGACCACAGAAAGGCTGCGAGTGTCTTGCCCGAGCCGGTCGGGGCGACGACCAGGACGTTGTCCCCGTGGCCGATCGCCTTCCACGCGCCTGCCTGCGCGGGAGTGGGCGCGGGGAACACGCTTTCGAACCAGGCCCGGGTGGGGGCTGAGAACAGCGCGAGGGGGGACGGGACGGGCATGCCTTCGAGTCTGCCTCCCGGGAAAGGCAGACTTGCAGCTGTGCGACTGACCGAATTCTGGGCGCGAATGAACAAGCAGTTCGGCTCCGGGTATGCGGAGTCGGTTGCCCGCGACCATGTTGTCGCCGGGCTCGGCGGGGCCACGGTCGACGAGGCCCTCACCCGCGGTGACGACGTCAAGGACGTCTGGCGGGCCGTGTGCGAGGAGTTCGACCTGCCCGCGCGCGAACGCTGAAGATCTGGGAGTGCTGAGATCCGGGACGGGTCCTGAAAAGCCGCTGGGGCCTCCGGTGTGTCGACCATGTGATCGAACGCGTGTTCGCCTACTGTGGATGTCGAGTACCGAGGTTCCCCGGTGGTGCGAGAAAGGCCATGATCGTGTCTCCTCCGACCATCCAGTTGTCCACAGGCACGACTCGGCGCTCGAAATTGTCGGACCCGCCCCCTACCGTCGCCATCGTGGCCAAGACTCGACGACCTCAGCCTGGAGCGACTCCCATGGCAGGACTCGACCGCGAGAAGGCGTTGGAGAACGCCCTCGCACAGATCGACAAGCAGTTCGGCAAGGGCTCGGTGATGCGGCTCGGTGACGACACCCGCCCACCGGTCCAGGTCATCCCAACCGGTTCCATAGCCTTGGACGTGGCGCTGGGCATCGGCGGGCTTCCACGCGGGCGTGTCGTGGAGATCTACGGCCCGGAGTCGTCCGGGAAGACGACCGTCGCGTTGCACGCGGTCGCGAACGCCCAGGCAGCCGGTGGGATCGCGGCCTTCATCGATGCCGAGCACGCGCTCGACCCCGACTACGCAGCCAGGCTCGGGGTCAATACCGATGCGCTGCTGGTCTCCCAGCCCGACACCGGTGAACAGGCGCTGGAGATCGCGGACATGCTCATCCGCTCCGGGGCGATCGACATCATCGTCATCGACTCGGTGGCGGCTCTCGTGCCCAGGGCCGAGATCGAAGGCGAGATGGGTGACAGCCACGTCGGCCTGCAGGCCAGGCTGATGTCCCAGGCGCTGCGCAAGCTCACCGGCGCACTGTCACACTCGGGCACCACCGCCATCTTCATCAACCAGCTCCGTGAGAAGGTCGGTGTCATGTTCGGTTCGCCCGAGACGACCACGGGCGGAAAGGCACTCAAGTTCTACGCGTCCGTGCGGCTGGACGTCCGTCGTATCGAGACTCTGAAGGACGGTACGGATGCCGTGGGTAACCGTACCCGCGTGAAGGTTGTGAAGAACAAGATGGCTCCCCCATTCCGTACGGCGGAGTTCGACATCGTCTACGGGGGTGGTATCAGCCGGGAAGGCTCTCTGATCGATATGGGGGTCGAGCACGGTATCATCCGCAAGTCGGGGGCCTGGTATACCTACGACGGTGATCAGCTGGGTCAGGGCAAGGAGAACGCGCGCTCCTTCATGCGTGACAACCCCGACATCGCCAACGAGATCGAAAAGCGAATCAAGGAAAAGCTCGGCCTGGTGCCGACGATTGATCTGGATCCAGCATCCCCGCCGCCGGTCGATCTTCGAGCTGATCTTTGATCTCCGAGTCGCTCCCTGGTCGGTGGAAAGGTGTTGATCGGCGTGATGCCATCAGATCATGGTCGGAAAGAGGCTGCGGACCCGGCTGCCAGGGCGCGGGAGATCTGCCTGCGCCAGCTTGAGACCCGCCCGCGAAGCCATGCGGAACTGGCTGCCACCCTAGGGCGGCGCGGGGTGGATCCCGATACGGCGGAGGCGGTGCTAGCCCGTCTGATCGAGGTGGGTCTTGTCGACGACAAGGCGTTTGCCACCGCGCTGATCTCTTCCGCGCGGGCGAACCGCAGCCTGGGGCGACGTGGGCTTGTTCATGAGTTGCGTCGCCGCGGGGTCGATGTGGAGGTTGCGTCCGCGGCGCTCGCCGACCTGGATACCCTGGACACCCATGATGAGGAGGCCGCCGCGCGGGAGCTGGTGCGACGCCGTATGCCGGCGATGGATCGGCTGCCGAACCAGGTACGTGCCCGACGCCTCACCGCGTTGCTCGACCGTCGCGGCTACCATCCTGATCTTGTTGTGCGGGTGGTCACCGAAGAGCTTACAGATGGTTCGCTTGACTAGCTTTTCTTGACCGTCCACGAGCCGCAGACCTACTCTCACCAAAGGTGAGAGGGCTCCCGCGATGACGCGGTTCCGATAGCGTGAAACAACTTCACACGAGGGTGGCTGGCCCGGATCGCGGCGTCTGTAGACGCCGCTGCATCCGCCTGGGCTCAATCGTTTGTCGGCAGCGACGCGCATTATAGTTCCGGAACAGCCCGTTTCGTGGGTCCTTCGCCGTTCCGGCCCGTTGATCGCGGGCCAATGTCGGCAGAGGGAGGAGGACCGATGAGCGTTCTCCTTGCCGTGCTCGCTGCCTGCATGCTCATGGGCTTGGTGGTAATTACGGTGCTTCTCGTTCGGGTCCTGGGTTCGGGGGTCCTGGGGGTCTCCCGATCCCGTACCGAGGCAGACACCGACCCCGACGTAAAAGAGACCGAGCCTCCCGACGGTCAGCGCACCGCGCTTCCCAACGCTGATCTCCAAACGGCGCAATCCGAAGCCACTGAGATCATCAGGCAGGCTGTCGAGCTTCGCGAGCAGGCGGAGCGGGATGCCGCGGAACTTCTCCGCCGCGCGGAGGAGAGTGCGCGAGCGGTACGGGAGCGGGCAGAGGCGGAGTCGGCGTTGCGTGGCTCCCTCGTCGAGGCGCAGGCACGTGAGGCCGGTCGGAAGTCGGCCGAAACCTTCCGGACGCAGGCCGAGGAGGAGGTGCGGGTGCTGCGGGCAGAGCTTCACGAGCGGGATGCCCGCCTCGTCCAGCGCGAACAGCGTCTGGAGGCCCGCGCTACCGCCGTTGACGAACAGGTACGTCAGATCGAGGCCAGGGACCACGACCTCGCGGCCCGGGAGGCCGAACTTGCCAGGCGGCGCGCGGAGGTCGTCGACCTGGAGGAAGAACGTCGCAGGACGCTGGAGAACGCCGCCCGGCTCACCGCCGCCCAGGCGCGTTCCGAGCTCGTCAAGGTTGTCGAGGCCGACGCCCGCCGGGATGCGGCCGTGCTGGTCCGCGACATCGAGGCGCAGGCCCGTGAACGGGGTGAGGAGCGAGCCAGGAAGATCGTTACACTCGCCATCCAACGGGTTGCCTCGGAGGCGACCACGGAGTCGGTCGTTTCCGTCCTGCACCTGCCCAGCGACGAGATGAAGGGCCGCATCATCGGCCGTGAGGGGCGCAACATCCGGTCGTTCGAGTCGGTCACCGGTGTGAACGTCATCATTGACGACACGCCCGAAGCGGTTCTGCTCAGCTGCTTCGATCCGGTGCGCCGCGAAATCGGTAAGATCACGCTGGAGGCCCTGGTCGGAGACGGGCGGATCCATCCGCACCGCATCGAAGAGGAGCACGACCGGGCCAGGCGTGAGGTCGAGGCGCGCTGTCTGCGGGCCGGTGAGGACGCGCTCGTGCAGACCGGTGTCGCGGAAATGCATCCCGAACTGATCGCCCTCCTCGGGCGGCTGCGGTACCGGACCAGCTACGGCCAGAACGTCCTGGCGCACCTCGTCGAGTCCGCTCACCTGGCGGGGATCATGGCTGCCGAGCTACGACTTCCACCGGCACTGGCCAAGCGGGGAACCCTGCTCCACGACCTCGGTAAGGCGCTGACCCACGAGGTGGAGGGCAGTCATGCTCTCATCGGCGCCGAGATCGCCCGCCGTTACGGCGAGGACGAGGAGGTCGTCCATGCCATCGAGGCGCATCACAACGAGGTCGAGCCGCGTTCGATCGGGGCGGTTCTCACCCAGGCCGCCGACCAGATCTCCGGTGGACGACCGGGTGCCCGTCGGGAGAGCCTGGAGTCCTACGTCAAGCGGCTCGAACGCATCGAGCAGATCGCCGCTGAACGTCCGGGTGTCGAAAAGGTCTTCGCGATGCAGGCCGGCCGTGAGGTCCGGGTAATGGTCGTGCCGGACCAGGTGGACGACATCGCTGCGCACATGCTGGCCCGTGATGTCGCCAAGCAGATCGAGGACGAGCTGACCTATCCCGGTCAGATCCGTGTCACGGTGGTTCGGGAGACCCGCGCCGTCGAGACCGCACGCTAGAATGATCGTCAGATGGTGGGAGTCGTCGTCTGGTTGCGCCTGCGCCGTAGGCTGGCTGCGTGAGTCCCCGCAGTTACCAGGTCCGGACATTCGGATGTCAGATGAACGTCCACGACTCCGAGCGGATCGCCGGCATGCTGGAGGCCGCTGGCTACGTGCCCGCAGCCGCTGATGTCACTCCGGACGTGGTGGTGTTCAATACCTGCGCCGTGCGCGAGAACGCCGACAACCGGCTCTACGGCAATCTTGGTCAGATGTATCCGGCGAAGAAACACCACCCGGGTATGCAGATCGCGGTCGGCGGCTGCCTCGCGCAGAAGGACCGCGGAACGATCACCGAGCGGGCTCCCTGGGTGGATGTCGTGTTCGGTACCCACAACCTGCACCGGCTGCCCGCACTGCTCGAGCGCGCGCGGCACAACGCGGCGGCCGAGGTCGAGATCGTCGAGGCGCTGGAGGTCTTCCCCAGCGCTCTTCCCTCCCGCCGCTCGACGCACCATTCGGCGTGGGTGAGTATCAGCGTCGGCTGTGACAACACGTGCACCTTCTGCATCGTGCCGAGTCTGCGGGGCAAGGAGGCCGATCGGCGTCCCGGGGATGTGCTGGCCGAGGTCGAGGCACTGGTCGACGAGGGCGTCCTCGAGATCACCCTGCTCGGTCAGAACGTGAATTCCTACGGCCGGTCACTGGGTGATCCCGGGGCGTTCGCAAAGCTGCTGCGTGCCTGCGGGACGATCGACGGGCTGGAGCGGGTGCGGTTCACCTCACCGCATCCGCGGGACTTCACCGACGACGTGATCGAGGCCATGGCGGCGACCCCGAACGTCTGCCCGCAGCTGCACATGCCGCTGCAGTCGGGGTCGGACGTCGTACTGCGACGGATGCGCCGCTCCTATCGGCAGGAGCGCTTCCTGGGAATCCTCGAGCGGGTCCGGACCGTGATGCCGCACGCCGCCATCACCACCGACATCATCGTGGGCTTCCCGGGCGAGACGGAGGCCGACTTCGTCGACACCCTGCACGTGGTGCGCGAGGCGCGGTTCGCCGGCGCCTTCACCTTCCAGTACTCCCCGCGGGAGGGAACACCGGCTGCCACGATGGACGGTCAGGTCGACCCGGTCGTCGTACGGGACCGTTACGAGCGGCTCGCGGCCGTCCAGGAGGAGATCTCCTGGGAGGGCAACCGCGCGCTTGTCGGCCAGCGGGTGGAAGTCCTCGTCGTCGAGGGGGAGGGGCGCAAGGACGCCGTCACCGGGCGGCGTTCCGGTCGCGCCCGTGACGGCCGGTTGGTCCATCTCGGTGCACCGTCGGCCGCCCTGATCCGTCCAGGTGACGTGGTACAGGCGATGGTCACGCGGGGTGCGCCCCACCACCTCGTTGGGGACGGTCCGCTGCTGGCCCACCGGCGGACCCGGGCCGGTGACCTGTGGTGGGAGACCGCTCAGGGTGCCCTCGAGGGCCCTGAGCAGGGCCGACGGTCGACCGATCTCGGTATGCCGACACTCCGACGGTGACGCTGGTCGCGGCGGCGGTCTGTCCGCATCCACCGTTGCTCGTCCCCGAGATTGCCGGTGGTGAACCCGTCGCGGTACGGGAACCGGCTATCCAGGCTGTGCGCCGGCTCGTGGCGGGTGCCCCGGACCTGGTCGTCGTCGTCGGTGACGCGCCATGGACCCAGCCCTGTGCCGCTGGCGAGTCCGGGACGCTGGCCGGTTACGGCGTGCCGCTGTCGGTCACGCTGGGACGCGCCGCGGGCTCCTGCGTACCAGCCCCGGCCCCGAACCGGCCGACCCTGCCGCTGTCGCTGACGGTCGGAGCCTGGCTGCTCGGACAGACCTCGTGGGAAGGGGCGGTCACCGGCTTCGGTGTGAGCGCGACGACCAGCGCGGCGGATGCCGCGCGGATCGGCGCCGAGCTTGCCCGCTCGGCGGAGCGGGTCGCCCTGCTGGTGATGGGCGACAGCAGCGCGCGGCGGACGGTCGGTGCGCCCGGCGGATTCGACAGCCGTGCAGCCGCCCACGACGGCGCGGTGGCGGCGGCGCTCGCCGGTGGCGACGCGGCCGCGCTGCTGCGGCTGGACCCCGGTCTCTCGCGCGAGCTGATGGCGGCCGGCCGTGCGTCGTGGCAGGTGCTTGCCGGTGCAAGCCTCGCCGTCACCACGCACGACCAGGACACGACCATGAGCGACACGCACACGTGGTCATGGACGTCTCGTGCTGAGTATGTCGCCGCCCCTTACGGTGTGGGGTACGTGGTCGCCGTGTGGGAGCGGGGGAGTTCTTAGCAATGGTCTCGACGTCGACGGAATTGCCGTCTGGGGTACAGCGCTCGACCTGCGCGGGCTTGGCGGTGCTGCGAGCCGGATCGTCCGTCGACCCGCCGGTGGTCCTGCTGCCCGGTTACACCGGAAGCAAGGAGGACTTTCTATTGATCATTCCTCGTCTTGCGCAGGCCGGGTTCGACGTGATCGCGGTGGACCAGCACGGCCAGTACGAGTCACCCGCTACCAACCCGGAATGGGAATGTACCGTCGAAGCTCTCGCCGGGCATGTCGGTCGGGTGATCGACGAGATCGGTCGGCCGGTGCATCTGCTCGGTCATTCCTTTGGGGGGCTGGTCGCAAGGTCCGCGGTCATTGCACGGCCGTCGGGTGCGGCAAGCCTTGTACTGCTCAGTTCCGGCCCCGCCGGGATCGTCGGTCCTCGGCGGATCGCGTTGCGGGCGATGCGGGTCGTGTACAACCGCAGCGGCCGGGACGCGGTGTGGGCTGCTGTCCGGGCCGCGGACACCGTCGTGTACCCACCCGCTGGCCTTGAGTTCCTCAAGCGCCGGTTCTTCGCGAGCAGTGATGTCGGCCTTCGGGTCATGGGGGAACAGCTCCTGGACGAGCCCGATCGCGTCAGCGAACTTGCTGCCACCGTCGGTGACGCGGATGTGCCCGTACTGGTCGCACACGGGATCGCTGACGACGCCTGGCCACCCCGTCTGCAGGCGGAGATGGCGGCGCGCCTGGACGCCCGCTATGAGGTGATCGCTGGGGCGGCACACTCACCGGCGACCGAGAACCCGAAGGCCACCGCCGCGGTGCTGGTCGAGTTCTGGCGCAATGGCGTGGGCCAGCAGGCTGCGTAGTTGTAAGCCGTAGTTGTAAGCCTCAGGCCGGCTCGAGGAGGAAGGCGGCGAGCTGGGAGGCAAGCCCGACCGGTACGCGTGCCCGCAGGAGTGTACCGGTCGCCGTGTGTTCGAGATCGAGGACCTCCCCCGAGGCGTACACCCGTGACACCAGATCTCCACGGGTGAACGGCACCAGCACGCACACCTCGACGTCGGGGTGGGGAACGCGCTCGGTCAACACGTCCACCAGGGTGGAAAGCCCATCCCCGGTGCGGGCCGACACGAAGACCGCGTCGGGGATGCTGCGGCGCAACCGGGCGAGCACGTCCGGATCGGCAGCATCGATCTTGTTCACCACCACCAGTTCGGGTACGTCCCCGGCGTCGATGTCGTTGACCACCGTGCGGACCGCGGAGATCTGTGACATCGGGTCGGGGTGCGAACCGTCGACCACGTGCAGCAGCAGGTCGGCGTCGGCGACCTCCTCCAGGGTGGAGCGGAACGCCTCCACGATCTGGTGCGGCAGGTGGCGGACGAAGCCGACGGTGTCGGCGAGGGTGAACGTCCTGCCGTCGGGAAGCGTGGCCCGCCGCACAGCCGGGTCCAGGGTGGCGAACAGCGCGTCCTCGACCAGTACCCCGGCGCCGGTCAGCCGGTTGAGCAGCGAGGATTTGCCGGCGTTGGTGTAACCGGTGATCGTGACTGCGGGGACACCGCTACGCTGCCGCGACGACCGTTTGGTCGCCCGGACGGTCTTCATCCCGGCGAGTTCCCGGCGAAGTTTGGCCATGCGCGCGCGCAGGCGCCGCCGGTCTGTTTCGATCTTGGTTTCGCCGGGGCCGCGGGTGCCGATGCCACCACCGGTCCCCATACCGCCACCGGACCGTGACATCGACTCACCCCAGCCCCGCAGCCGCGGCAACATGTACTGCAGCTGAGCGAGCTCGACCTGAGCCTTGCCCTCCCGGGACGTGGCGTGCTGGGCGAAGATGTCGAGGATCAGTGCGGTCCGGTCGATGACTTTGACCTTGACGACATCCTCCAGCTGCCGCAGTTGGCCGGGGGCCAGCTCACCGTCGCAGATGACCGTGTCGGCGCCGGTGGCGGTGACGACGTCACGCAGTTCGCGTGCCTTGCCGGAGCCGACGTATGTCGAGGCGTCGGGAGTGTCCCGACGCTGTACGAGCGCGTCCAGGATGACCGAGCCGGCCGTGGTTGCCAGCGCCGCGAGTTCGGCCATGGAGGTCTCCGCCTCGCCGGCCGTACCCGAGGTCCACACGCCGATGAGGACCACTCTTTCCAGGCGGAGCTGGCGGTACTCGACCTCGGTGACGTCGTCGAGCTCGGTCGCCAGGCCCGGTACCCGGCGCAGGGCGGAACGGTCGGCGAGGTCGAGCCCCTCACCGGAGGCGTCGAAGAACTCTTCACTCGAGGTGCTGAAAAGCCGGTCGTGGTCGTGGTCGTGGTCGGGGCGATCGGTGGCGGGAAACGTCATGTCGCTCTTCTCTGGTGGGGCTTATCCCTGGTGTTGCTGGGCGCCGGCCTCACGTCCGGTCGAGCCGGCTGCGGCTGCGGGGCGGTGCGCTCCGCCTGATCCCGGCGGCCGTCCGCGGCCGGCAACTCCTTTATCGCAGAGTCCCACGTCCAGTCAGAGGTCGCGACTGCTTTTTGCCGACGGCCGGGGCTGCGTCGGGTGAGGGCGTGCCGGTCAGCTGACAGCGGCCGGGGTCGGCATCGGGATCGTGCCGGTGGCTGTGGCGCGGTCGGCGGGGGTGGGCGCCGTGCGGCTCGTGCCGCCGCCGGCGGCGGCGCTGGCTGGTCGGGAGCGCTGGCGCCACCGGTTCGGTCGGCCCCGGCCCAGAGCAATCATCCGGGCGTCATCGGTAGGGACGGGCGGGCAGAACAGGCGGCCGGCTGCCCGGTCACAGTGCATCGCGGCCAGCCGGGACGCCGTGACCACGCTGTCGACGCCTTCGGCGGTTACGACCATCCGACGCCGGTGAGCCAACATGATAATCGAGGCCAGTACCGCCTCACCCTCCAGGTCCCGCTGCATCGCGCGGAGGAACCGGCCGTCGATCTTCACCATGTCCAGCGGCAGGACGTCGAGGGTGGACAAAGACGCGTACCAGGTGCCGAAACCGTCGACGCCTATGGCCGGTCCGAACGAGCGCAGCCGGGCCAGCAGCCGGGGCACCCCGACGCGCGCGAGGCCCAGGGTCTGCTCGGTGAACTCCAGTCCGAGCGCTCCCGGTGGCAGCGCACGGGCGTGCATGAGCTGTTCCACTTCGATCGCGAAGCTCGGTCGGGTCAGCTGGTCGGCGGTCACGTTCACCCACAGTCGGGGTGGGCGAATCGCGGTTCCCGCAGCCATTTCGTGCCATGTCCGTGCCTCAGCCACAGCGGTCCGTAACACCCAGCGGCCGACCTGTTCGGACAGGCCAGCGGCTTCGGCGACCGGCATGAACTGCGACGGGTTCATCAGCCCCTGGTCGGGATGTTGCCACCGCAGGAACGCCTCCATCGCGGGAACCGACCCGTTGCGCAGGTCGACCTCGGGTTGGTAATGCAGTTGTAACGACCCGTCGTCAAACGCGGCACACAGGGCCGGGACGAGGTTCAACTCGATCGCGGTCACAGATGTCTCCAGACGACGGGAAGAACGGGCCGCGGGCCCGTCGCACGTCAGGCCGAGCCGACCATGCCCGCCACCTGTTCGACGTCGGGACGGTCCAGCCAGATTATGCGAGGATCGCGCCGAAACCACGACCTTTGTCTGCGAGCTAATCGGCGCGTCGCGGCAATTGTCGCGAGCCGGGCCGACTCGGCCGAATCGAGCGCGCCGTCGAGCCAGGCGAGAACCTGGGCGTAGCCCACCGCCCGGGATGCGGTGGGACCGTCCCGCAGGCCCGTGCCGGTGAGTGCCCGGACCTCCTCGACCATGCCGGCGGCCCACATGCCCGCCACGCGGTCGGCGATCCTCGCGTCGAGCTGCGGATGGTCGACGCCGATCTGAACCACGTCATAGATCGAGCGGGGTTCCGGCAGGGAGGCGGTGAAGCTGCCGGTGAGCTCCACCACCTCCAGCGCACGCACGATGCGGCGGCCGTTACCGGGCAGGATGGCGGCGGCCGCGGCCGGTGCCCGCGCAGCGAGATCGGCGTGCAGCGCGGTCGCGCCCCGCTCGGACAGCTCCCGTTCCAGGCGCGCCCGGACAGCCGGGTCGGTGCCGGGAAAGGCGAGGTCGTCGATGACGGCCCGGACGTAGAGCCCTGATCCGCCCACGAGCACCGGCGTGCGGCCGACAGTCAGAAGATCGTCGATGACCCCTCGGGCCAGCCTCTGGTAGGACGCCACGTCAGCGGCACGGGTGACGTCCCAGACGTCGAGCAGGTGGTGAGGGATGTCTCTTCGTTCTTCCGGCGGCATCTTGGCGGTACCGATGTCCATGCCTCGGTAGAGCTGCATGGAATCGGCGTTGACGATCTCCCCGCCCAGTTCGACGGCCAGACTGATCGCCAGGTCGCTCTTGCCGGCCGCTGTCGGCCCGACGACAGTCACGACCCGACCGGCTGTGCGCCGGTCGACGCCTACGTCCATGTTCACCCCCGGGAGGATCAGACCCGACGAAGGACCGCGACGATCCGGCCGAGGATCGTCGCACTGTCACCCGGAATGTCAGCATAAGCCGGGTTCTGCGGTTCGAGCCACACGTGGCCGTCACGGCGGCGCAGCGTCTTGACCGTCGCCTCACCGTCGATCATCGCGGCGACGATCTCGCCGCTGTCCGCGACCGGCTGCTGGCGGACGACCACCCAGTCACCGTCGCAGATCGCGGCATTGACCATGGAATCACCGATGACCCGCAGGGTGAACAGCGTGCCCTCGCCCACGATCTCGCGGGGGAGCGGGAAGACGTCCTCGACTGCCTGTTCGGCGAGAATCGGGCCGCCCGCCGCGATACGGCCGAGGACCGGTACGTACGCCGCCTGCGCGGGAGCGTCCGGCGTGGCGTCGGTCGCCGGCAGGCCTTCCATGGGCGTGCCGACGGGAGGAGCCTCCCGTACCACCGGTCGTACCGGCGCCTGCGCGGACAGGACCTCCATGGCCCGTGGGCGGTGGGGGTCGCGACGCAGGAAGCCCTTCTCCTCCAGCGTCTTCAGCTGGTGCGCGACGCTGCTGGTGCTCGTGAGCCCCACCGCATCACCGATCTCACGCACGCTCGGCGGGTATCCTCGGCGCTCGACGGCGTTGCGGATCACCTCAAGCACCTTGCGCTGGCGGGGTGTCAGGGCCGAGGCGTTTGCCGGTCCATCCGGCAGGTCGCGTACGGAGCCACGTGGGGGCCGGCCACGGCGGGTGCGGTTCTGGTCGGTGGTCATGCCTGCCGCTCTCCTTCGTTGTCGGTCATGGCAGACTCCGATCCCGGCATACCTGACGTTTTGCCGTGAACCGGAGCTGGCGGTCACGACCTGGATCTGATCGCTACGACCGTAACCGCCGCGACTGAATATCTCAAACGCCTGTTCGAGCGTGTCATGACGATTCTGTCGGAGCCGTGCGGTACAAACTCAACCAGATATTCGATCGAACAGGTGTTCGATGATCATGTTGTTGGAAGTGGCACGTGCTGGTGAAAGTTGGGGAGGTGGATGGTGCAGAGGTCGGCTGAGCCCCCGTTGAGGCTGACCGGGCGGGGTCGAGTTGTCCTGGTTATCCTTGTTATGGCGGTGTCCTGCCTGGTTCTATCCGTAGCCCGGGTGACGTCGTCGGCCGCGCCGACCAGGGGTGACGGAGCAACTCGCGTTCACGTGGTTCGGCCCGGGGAGACGTTGTGGGGTATCGCCCGCGTGCTGGCTCCCGACGGTGACACCCGGGTGGGCGTGGCGCGCCTGGCCGGTCTGAACCGGCTTGAGACGATCGATCTCGTCCCTGGTCAGACGCTCCGTTTGCCATGAGGGGCCCACGCGCTGGCGACTTGCCAGGTCGTGGTGTCCAGTCCTACTGTTGACCACAACATCTTGTAGTTACGTGGCTGTAAGTCGACAAAATCTTGGGGGTTGTCCGTGCGGTGTCCGTTCTGTCGACACCCCGACAGCAGGGTTGTCGACAGTCGGGAGGCTGAGGAGGGCGCCGCGATTCGTCGACGTCGATCGTGTCCGTCCTGCGGCCGGCGTTTCACGACGATCGAAGAGGCGTCACTACGAGTCATCAAGCGCAGCGGTGTCACCGAGCCGTTCAGTCGCGGGAAGGTGATCGCGGGCGTGCGCCGGGCATGTCAGGGTCGACCGGTCGAGGCGGACGCGTTGGCCCAGCTCGCACAGCTGGTCGAGGACACGTTGCGTGCGTCGGGGGCTGCCGAGGTTCCCTCGGACGAGATCGGCCGGGCGATTCTTGGGCCGCTGCGGGAGCTCGACGAGGTCGCCTACCTGAGGTTCGCGTCGGTGTATCTGTCCTTCGGCTCCCTGGAGGACTTCGAGACGGCGATCGCCGATCTGCGGGGGCAGGCCAGGCAGTCGCCGTCGTAGCCACGTACCCCTGACACGACATGTCAGACAGCACGACACGTCAGACAGCCGGTGAGAGACACCATCCGACCGACGCCAGACGAGGAGCGCCATGACCGACAACCGTGGCACGAAAGCGAGCAAGTCCGCCACCAAGGCCGCCGGCCTGAAGGTGCGACGCGTCAACACCTCGCCGGGCGTCCACCCCTATGACGAGGTCACCTGGGAACTGCGGGACGTCGTCATGACCAACTGGCGGGACGGCTCGGTCAACTTCGAGCAACGCGGGGTGGAGTTCCCCGACTTCTGGTCGGTGAACGCCACGAACATCGTCACGAGCAAGTACTTCCGTGGTGCGCTTGGCAGCTCCTCCCGCGAGTGGTCCCTGCGTCAGCTCATCGACCGGGTCGTGCGCGCGTACGGCGCGGCCGGCGCTGAGAACGGGTACTTCGCCTCGGCGGCGGACGCCGAGATCTTCGAGCACGAGCTGACCTGGATGCTGCTGCATCAGGTGTTCAGTTTCAACAGCCCCGTGTGGTTCAACGTCGGCACGTCCGCGCCGCAGCAGGTCTCGGCCTGCTTCATCCTCTCGGTCGACGACACGATGGAGTCGATCCTCAACTGGTACCGGGAAGAGGGTCTGATCTTCAAGGGCGGGTCGGGCGCCGGGCTGAACCTGTCGCGTATCCGATCGTCCAAGGAGCTGTTGTCCTCAGGCGGCACCGCCTCGGGCCCGGTGAGCTTCATGCGCGGAGCCGACGCCTCGGCCGGAACGATCAAGTCGGGCGGCGCAACCCGGCGGGCCGCGAAGATGGTCGTGCTCGATGTCGATCATCCGGACATCGTCGACTTCGTCGAGACCAAGTCCCGCGAGGAAAGCAAGATCCGTGCATTGCGGGACGCCGGCTTCGACATGGACCTCGGCGGTCGTGACATCGTCTCGGTGCAGTACCAGAACGCCAACAACTCCGTTCGGGTGACGGACGAGTTCATGCGGGCCGTCATCGACGACACCGACTTCGGCCTGCGGGCCAGGCTCGACGGGTGCACGGTCGAGACCATCTCGGCCCGGTCGTTGTTCCGTACGATCGCCCAGGCGGCGTGGGACTGCGCCGACCCCGGGATCCAGTACGACGACACGATCAACGACTGGCACACCTGCCCGGAGTCCGGTCGGATCAGCGCCAGCAACCCCTGCAGCGAGTACGTGCATCTGGACAACTCCAGCTGCAACCTGGCGTCGCTCAACCTGATGAAGTTCCTGCGCAAAGACCTCAGTTTCGACGCCGACGCGTTCGTGGCAGCCGTTGAACTGATCATCACCGCGATGGACATCTCGATCTGCTTCGCGGACTTCCCGACCCCGGAGATCACACGGGTGTCCCGGATGTTCCGCCAGCTCGGCATCGGCTACGCCAACCTCGGCGCGCTGCTGATGGCCACCGGCCATGCGTACGATTCCGAGGGCGGTCGGGCCATGGGCGCGGCCATCACGTCGCTGATGACCGCTGTGGCCTACCGCCGTTCGGCCGAGCTTGCGGGTACCGTCGGTGCCTACGACGGTTTCGCGCGCAACGCCGACGCCCACCGTCGGGTGATCCGCAAGCATGCCGCTGCCACGGACACCGTCCGCACGGTCGGGACCGACGACGCGCGGGTGCTCGCCGTCGCCGTCCGCGAGTGGGAACGCGCGCAAAGTCTCGGAGAGAAGCACGGATGGCGCAACGCGCAGGTCAGCCTGCTCCCCCCGACCGGCACGATCGGCCTGGCGATGGACTGTGACACCACCGGCATCGAGCCCGACCTCGCGTTGGTGAAGATGAAGAAGATGGTCGGCGGTTCCAGCATGCGGATCGTCAACCAGACGGTTCCCGCCGCGCTGCGCGCTCTCGGCTACGCCGAGGAGACCGTCGAGGCGATTGTCGAGTACATCGCCGAGCACGGTCACGTTATCGACGCTCCCGGTCTGCGCCGCGAACACTACGAGGTCTTCGACTGCGCGATCGGGGAGCGGGCCATCAGCCCGATGGGCCACATCCGGATGATGGCGGCGGTCCAGCCGTTCCTGTCGGGAGCCATCTCCAAGACCGTCAACATGTCCACGTCGGCCACGGTCGAGGACGTCGAGCAGATCTACCTGGAGGGTTGGCGACTCGGTCTCAAGGCACTGGCGATCTACCGGGACAACTGCAAGGTCGGCCAGCCGCTGTCGGACCTGCGTGGCGCGAAGAAGTCCGCGGTCGCAGTCGTGAGGGGGGATTCGGCCGTGGACGTCGCCGTCGCACCGTCAGATGAGCACCGCCCGGTCCGACGCCGTCTGCCGAAGATCCGCCAATCGCAGACCGTCTCTTTCACTGTGGGTGGCGCCGAAGGGTACCTGACCGCCGGGTCATATCCGGACGACGGGCTCGGCGAGGTCTTCATCAAGATGTCGAAACAGGGCTCGACCCTATCCGGCGTGATGGATGCGTTCGCCATCGCGGTCTCGATCGCGCTCCAGCACGGCGTCCCGTTGGAGACCTACGTCCGCAAGTTCATCAACATGCGCTTCGAACCGGCCGGCATGACAGACGACCCGGACGTGCGGATCGCCCAGTCGGTGATGGACTACCTCTTCCGCCGCCTCGCCCTGGACTACCTTCCCGAGCAGACCCGTGCGGAGCTCGGTGTCCTGAGCGCGCAGGAGCGGGCTCGCCAGCTCACCGGACAGTACGGCGGGTCCGGCCCGGCGGATACGGCCGAAGTGGCCGATGCGGCTGACGCGGAGGCGGCCGGGGCAGCTGGTATCGGGGCGGCTCCTGGCGCCACCACCGGGTCCGTGCCGGTGCCTGTCGAGGCCATCCACACCCACCAGGTGGGGGTCTCGGCGCGGGAGGTACGGGCCGCGATGCCACGGGAGGTACCACCGGGTGAGTCGATGTCGGCCCAGAACGTGGTGGACGCGCCGCTGTGCTTCACCTGCGGGGTCACCATGCGTCCCGCGGGCAGTTGCTACGTGTGCGAACAGTGCGGTTCCACCAGCGGCTGCAGCTGATCGTTCGGGGTGGCGGGCCCGGGGTGGTGGCGGGTCTGTTCGGGGTATGGCCCTGACCTGTTGTCCGGTCGGCGCGGCGGCTGATCAGCCGTCGCGCCGGCTCAGGTGTTCCCCGTCCAGAACTTTCCGGGCGGACGGCATGTGGTGCGTGGGCCTCCGGCCGTCGAGCAGGTCCAGGAGCAGGGCCGCCGTCCAGGAGAAGTGGTTGCTACCCACCCCGGCACCGTCGAACGGCGAGTAGTACTCATACAGTCCTTCGGCGCCCGCAATCATGGAGATCGTGTCGGTGCGCAGCAGTTCGGCGAGCTCGCCGCGGCCGGCACGGTCGAGCCCGTCGGCGAGCAGCCAGTTCATGTTCACCCATACCGGACCCTGCCAGTAGCAGCGTGGCTGGAAGTCGGGATCGTCAGTGGGGGTGCTGGCGATGCCGTGGGTGGGCCAGAATCGCTGCGCGGTCATTCGGGTGACAAGGTCCTCGACACCGGAGGGGGGCACGACACCCGCGTACAGCGCGAGGAAGCCGGCGATCGTGGGCCTTCGGATCAGCTTGCCGGAACGTGCGTCACGGCTCCAGTACATGCCGTCGGCGAACAGGGTGGCGAACGCCGCCCTGGTCCGGCGGGCCGAGCGTAGGAGCTGATCGGGCAGCTTCTCGCCGATTTCGGTGGAGATGTCGCGCAGGTGGTCGTTCGCGCGGGCGAGAATCGCGTTGAAGGCAACGTCTTGAACCAGGGGAACACGGGAGGCCCGGATCCGGCGGAAGTCGTAACGGGCGTCGCGTAGCTCCCCGACCAGGTGGTAAAGAGTGAAAAGGTCGGTAGCGGACAGTCGCTGGCCGACTGGGACCTCCTTGTTGTCCCGGCGCAGCGCGTCGAGTGCGCTGTCCCCGTTGAGCCGGCGGATGAGCTTCAGGGGGATGGGAGCCGCACGACGCGTCAGCTCCATCCAGGTGGGGGTGTTGTCCATCCCCGACTCCCACGAGTGGACGAGGGCGACCAGCCCGGTGTCGTCGGGGTCGCGTTCCCGGTACAGCCAGCAGTGGTAGCGCACCAGGCCCGGGTAGACCGCGTGGTAGAAATCCCGTCGCCGGGCCGGGTCAAGCACCTCGCCGATGCGTACGACGGCCTCGGCGATCATCGGAGGCTGGGTGACGCCGGTCGTCTGCACCTGCCCCGGGGCGGTGTTGACAAGATCGGAACGCCACCGGTTGGGCCCGGCGTGATAACTGCCGGACCCGGAGAAGATGACATGCGGGATCATGCCGTTGGGCCATTGGCCCCGTAGCAGCGAGAGGATTTCCCGGCAGGCCCGCTCGGGATCGACGCAGCGAAGTCCGATGGCGATGAAGCAGCTGTCCCACAGCCACTGGTGGGGGTAGAGCGTCGGGGACGGTCGTGTCGCGTCGCCCAGATCGTTGTCTTGGAGTACCCGGATCGCGGACGTTCGGAGTTCGGCGAGCACCTCGGACGACAGGACCGGTAACGACATCGTGCGAGGGTACCGGGGGACGTGAACACCGCCCATCAGATTCCGCCTGCGCGTCCCCGGCCACGTCGTTGCCAGTTGTTGCCGGTCGTTGCCACGGCGGTTGCTCCAAGCGCCCGGTAACAGGGGCGGGTGCCAAACTCCGTGACCCGACTCCCCTGTTGTCAGTTGCTCTAAGTGATGATTGTTACGGTCCGTCTGTCATAATTGTGGTCATGTTGATGGATCGTCGTGGCAAGTCTTGTTCTTGCCTCGCGGATATGGAGAGCTGAAGAGATAATTAGTTATTCGTGACACACCGGCCGATCTGCGGAGTACTCTTCGCGACAGCGGGTGCAGCGTCCCGAGGGTGAGGGTCTACACTGCTTCGTAGACCCGGCGATCGCTTACGTCCGGTTGTGTCTGAACGCGGAATGGGAGAGACGTCTCCAGACGTTGCCCATACGTGCAAGCACCAAGACCCGCCACCCGCACCGACCTTCGGATCTGCTACTGATGACGCTGCCTGCCCTGGAACTTCATGAGCGCCCCGACGAGCCGCGTACGCGTGCCGTGAGCACGCGACGGACTCGTCGGTCATCCACTCCTGTACGCACGGCTCCCAGCCGCGGCTTGGCCGCCGTGCCCGATGATACCGACGAACTCGACGTTACTCAGGTCGCCGAGCTCGTCGCGCGTGGACGTGAGTCCGGCGAACTCAGCCGTGCCGAGCTTCGCGAGGCACTGGAGACCGCCGATCTCGGTCTTGAACTGCTGCCTGTCCTGGTCGCCCGGCTGACCACACTCGGGGTCGAGGTTCTCGACGAGGAGGAGGAAGCACCGGGTGGGGCTCCTGTCGCGCGTGCGACGTCCGAGCACGCCGGAACCGCCGACCTCGTCCGCATGTACCTGCGTGAGATCGGCAAGGTGCCCCTGCTCAACGCCGCGCAGGAGGTTGAGCTGTCGAAGCGGGTCGAGGCCGGGCTGTTCGCCGAGCACAAGATCGACACTGATCCCGACCTGGCCCCGGATCTACGGCATGACCTGCAGACCCTGGTCCGTGACGGGCATGCGGCAAAGCAGCAGCTGGTCTCGGCGAACCTGCGCCTGGTCGTCTCGGTCGCCAAGAAGTACAGCGGCCGGGGAATGACCTTGCTCGACCTGGTGCAGGAGGGCAATCTCGGCCTGATCCGTGCGGTCGAGAAGTTCGACTACGCCAAGGGTTACAAGTTCTCGACCTACGCCACCTGGTGGATCAGGCAGGCCATCGGTCGGGCACTGGCCGATCAGGCCAGAACCATCCGGATCCCGGTTCACGTGGTCGAGCAGATCAACAAGATCACTCGGCTGCAGCGGCAGCTCGTCTCCACGCTCGGTCGGGAGCCGACCGACGAGGAGCTGGCGCTGGAACTCGACATGCCGATCGAGCAGGTCGTCGAACTGCGGCGGTACGCGCAGGACACGGTCAGCCTGGAAACCGCGGTCGGCGACGACGGCGACTCCGTTCTCGGCGACTTCATCGAGGACGCCGACGCCACCTCTCCCGCGGACGCCGCCTCCTACGGCGCCATGCAGGACGAGATCGAAGGTGTGTTGAACGCGCTCACGCCACGTGAGCGCGAGGTCATGCGGCTGCGGTTCGGTCTTGCCGACGGCAAGCAGCACACCCTCGCCGAGGTGGGTAACCGCCTGGGGCTCACCCGGGAGCGGATCCGCCAGATCGAGCGTGACACCCTGCGTGAACTGCGCAAGCCGGCGGTCGCGAGCAAGTTGCGGGAGTTCCTCGACTAGCGCTTCCTGTGCCTTGTGCGAGACCGAGAGCCCCTGCCCGGGTACCCGGGCAGGGGCTCTCGCGTTGTACCGACCCGCTTGGACGGGTCCGGTCCATGGATCCCATCCGAGGGAGGCGGGGTCAGCGTGTTGTCGGCGGCACGAACGGCAGCAGTGCCTGGGGATTGGCGACGGCACCGAGGCTGACCGCATGATCCAGCGGTTCGCCCAGCAGCAGCCGCCTGATTGGTACCTCAAGCTTCTTGCCGTTGTGGGTGTGGGGAATCTCGGCGATCCGTTCGATGCGGTCGGGCACGTGACGTGGACTCAGCTCGTGACGGATCGTGGTTCGCAACACCTGGGTGAACGCATCGTCGAACACCGCGTCGTCGGCCAGGCAGACGTAGAGGACGAGTTCACCGGGCCGGTCGGCGGTCGAGGTGTCGATGACAAGACTGTCGGTCACACCAGGGGAGCTCTCCACCACCTGATACAGCTCGGCGGTACCGATCCGGATTCCCGCGCGGTTGAGCGTGGCGTCGGATCGGCCGTGTATGCACACGGTTCCGCGGGAGGTGATGCATGCCCAGTCACCGTGGCGCCACACGTCCTCATAGGTCGAGAAGTAGGAGGCCCGCAGCAGCGAACCGTCGTGGTCTCCCCACAGGAAGATCGGCATGGAGGGCATGGGAGCGGTGATCACCAGCTCGCCGACCTTGTCGACGACCTCTTTGCCCTGCTCGTCGAAAGTGGCCACTGCGCAGCCGAGCCCGCGCATGGGGGTCTCTCCGGCATGCACCGGCAGAGTCGGCAGGCCGAGCACGAACGCCGTGCACACTTCCGTCCCGCCGCTGATGGAGGACAGCATCAGGTCGGAGCCGACGGACTCGTAGACCCAGGCGTAGGTCTGCGGGGACAGCGGTGAACCGGTGGACCCCACGGTGCGCACCGCCGAAAGGTCGGCAACCTCGCGGGGGACCGTGCCCGAGCGCGCGCATTCGGCCAGGAAACCCGGGCTTGCTCCGAAACAGGTGACGCGGGCGGCCTCGGCGAGGCGCCAGAGAGCTCCCAGGTCGGGAAACTTCGGGCTCCCGTCGAAAAGCACCACGGTCGCGCCGACGAGCAGGCCGGAGACGAGCAGGTTCCACATCATCCAGCCGGTGCTCGTCACCCACAGGAAGCGGTCGTCCGGCCCGAGGTCGAGATGGAGCACCAACGACTTGAGATGTTCGAGCAGGATGCCGCCATGGCCCTGCACGATCGGTTTGGGCTGTCCGGTCGAACCGGAGGAGTACAGGATCCACAGGGGTGCGTCGAACGGGAGGCGATGGAAGACCGGGATGGCGTCGTCGCACCCGGCTAGCAGGTCGTCCCAGGCCAGGATGGCCGGCAGGCCAGTGGCGCGGGCGCGTTCGAGCGCGTCCGCGGCCAGGTAGGGAACGACGACGGTCGCGCGCAGGTCGGGTAGCCGTTCGGCCACCCTGGCGAGAACACCGAGTGTGTCGAACGACTTCCCACCGTATGTGTAGCCGTCGACGCCGATGAGTACCGCCGGGCGAACCTGGGCGAAACGATCCGCAAGGCCGGTAGGCCCGAAGTCGGGGGAGCAGGACGACCAGATCGCCCCGATCGCGGTGGTGGCAAGCATCGCCACCACCGCGTGGACACAGTTCGGCAGCACGGCGCAGACCCGGTCGCCCGGTCCCACCCCCAGCCGCCGCAGGCCCGCCGTCGTGGCCGCGACCTCGCGGCGCAGTTCGTCCCAGGACACCACGGCCGTGGTGGCGTCCTCGCGGACAGCGATCACCGCGGGTGCCGGGCCGTGTCGGGTGAGGGCGTTCTCGGCGTAGTTCACCCGTGCGGTCGGGAACCACCGGGCGCCCGGCATCCGCGCGTCCACGAGCGCGGGTCCGTCCCCACGTTCGCCCTCGACCGCGCAGAAGTCCCAGATCGAGTTCCAGAAACCGTCGAGATCCTCCACCGACCACTGCCACAGGGTGGTGGCGTCGGTCAGCCGTCGGCCTCGTTCGGCGGCCAGCCACTCGAGATAGGCGGTGACTCCGGCGGTGCGGACCCGTTGCGCGGACGGCGTCCACAACAGCCGTCCCCCGATGTCCGTATTTGCCCCGGTGCCTGATGCAGGTCCGCGTTCGTTGCCGTGTCCAACAGCCACGGAGTCAGACCTTAACGAATCCTGGGCTTGTCCAACGTCTGTGGAAGACCGGAAAACATCACGCCACGTGGCCGTCGCCGGTGTGGTCGCGAAACGACGTAGCGGGTCCGGAACCGTAAAGATCACGGGAGATGCGGCCCGACGTGGGCACGGGACACCGGCCTGCCGGAGGGGTGGTCGATGTGCCCTGGAAATTCGGTGGGGCCGATGTGAACAGGTCGAGCCGGCTACTGTCAGGACATGGGTGGTTCTGCGCGGTCGGACAATCCGGTCTTCGCTTCCATACGCATCGCTGCCTGTTGTGCCACCGCAGTGAGGCTGGTGGCAGTGGAAGGGGCACGGGCGGGCCATAACCATGCCGTGACCATCGCCGCCGGGCTGCACCATGTGATGCGTGACCGTGCGATGCGTGCCACCACTGTCGGTCGAGGGACAGCGCGCATCCCGTCTGGACCGGCACGATCTGGCACATGAGGTGTGTTTCGGACTGTCGACCGACCAGTGATATGCCGACCCACGGTGGGGCGTGACGGTGATCCGACACCTGCAGCCAGCGGTGATCCAGCGCCAGGAGCAGGTGGTGATCTAGTGCCCGAAAACGTCAGAGGTAGGGCCTTGGGAACAACGCTGCCACACCGGCCACAATCTTTTCCCATGACAACCCCGTTCCTTGAGGAGCCTCCTGGACATCCGCAGGCCGGATCGGCGGGTGACCGGACCGCCTGGAACGAGGCCCACCGGGTGAACGGCACCGGCGGCACCGGCACCGGCACCGGCACCGGCGGCACCGGCATGGACGGCGACGGCATGGACGGCGACGACGATGACACGGGTGCTGTCGGGGAAGAGTTCGAAGGAGCGGGCCCGGGGAGCCCACCCGGCGTCCATCAGCCGGTTCATGACCGGCGTGGCGCACATGATCCGACCGGCGCGCCCGGCTGGGCCGGTGTACCGGACCTGACCGGCGCGCTCGCTTCGGTGGAGTCGACCATCGCTTTGCTCGAGGCGCTGTTCGCCCAAGCGCCGGTCGGCTTCGCCTTCTACGACACCCGAGGACACTACCTGCGGGTCAACGACGTCCTGGCCAGGCTGAACGGACGGACGGTCGGCGAGCACATCGGCCGCACCATGCCGGAGCTCCTGGGTGACATCGGTCATGAGATGGACCGCTTGCTGCAGCGGGTGCTCACCACCGGTGATCCTGTGGCCAACCTCGAGGTCAGTGCCGCGACCGGCGGTTCACAACCGTCGCAGATCTGGACGATGAGCTGGTTTCCGGCCACGGACGCCCATGGCGTGCTGCTGGGTGTGGCTCTCGTGGCCACAGATGTCACCAGGATCAGCGACGCTCGTCACCAGCTGGCCCGCGCTGAGGCCCGGTACCGGGCGCTCGCGCAGGCCGGGGACGCGGACGTGTTTCATGCCGGTGCCCGGGGTGCCCTGGACGTGGACATGCCGCGGTGGCGGGCCGTCACCGGCCAGAGCCTCTCGGAGATCGCTGGGGCCGGGTGGCTCGCCGGGGTGCATGCCGAGGACCGTGACCGGGTCGCCGACGCCTGGCGCAAGGCCGTTGAGCAGCGCGCTGTTTTCGATGCCGAGTTCCGGCTCGACGCCGCGGACGGCACGGACCGGCTGCTTGTCATGCGGGTCATTCCTATTACGGAAGGTGATTATCCGCTCGAGTGGATCGGTATCAGCCGTGACGTGACCGAGGTACGTGCCGCTGAGGCGGTCCGCGGTGCGTGGGCGGCTCACGCGCATGGCACGACCGAACGAACCGAACGAACCGAACGGCTTCGCCTGGTCACGGCCGCACTGTCACGTGCGGTCACCATCGACGAGGTCGCCGCCCTGGTGCTGGACGCCGGGCGGCAGGCGTTGGGGGCGAGCGGCCGGGGGGTCGCGCTGGTCGACGAGGCCGACGACTGCCTGCACTTTCGATCTCTGCTCGGCTACCCTCCGCACTTCGTCCACGCGTGGTACGGGATCGGCCTCGGCGCGGTCCATCCGGTGGCGGAGACGGTCCGCAGCGCTCGGCCGCTGTTCCTGTCCGACCGGGAGGAGCTGACCGCGCGGTGGCCTGCGCCCGAACCTGCCGCAAGTCTGTCCGAGATCGACGAGCGTGCCTGGGCGATCCTTCCACTGGCTACCACCGACGCGCCGTTCGGCGTACTGATCTTCGGGTTCCGCGCTCCCCGCGAGTTCTCCGCGGTGGACCGCACGTATCTGACCGCGCTCGCCGACCAGTGTGCCAAGGCGCTGGAGCGGGCAACGCTGTTCGAGCGCGTTCTGGCCGAGGCCCAGTCCAGCCGCCGGGCGGAGGAGACGGCCCGCACGGCCGAGGCTGCCGCCCGGGAAGCCGGCCGTCGCCTCGAGCTGCTCGCCCGGGCGACCGGGGCGGTCGGCAGCGCACTGGAGCCCGAACGCGCGCTGCGGGCGCTCACCGACGTCGTCGTGGGTGAACTCGCTGACTCGTGCGCGGTCTATCTGGTCGAGTCCGGTCTGGTCGGCCCGGATGCCGCCGGCCCGACCGGCGCGCCGGCCGGGCCCCCGATCCTGCGGCGGGCGGTTGCCTCCGTGCGTCCCGGTCTCACCGGGCTGCCGATGCCCCGGGCCCGCATGGGCCAGTGGCCGCAGGACAGCCCGGTCAACCTCGCCGCGCTCACCGGACGTGGTCACATCGCTTCGCTGGAGGGGGCGTCCTGGCTGTCGTCCACCGACATGGCGCGGTGGATGCAGCATGTCGGCGCGCACACCCTCGCCGCCGTGCCGTTGATCCTGCGTGGCCAGGTGGCCGGTGTGGTCAGCCTGATGGCCGCCGGTGACCGGCCGCCGTACACCGAGGCCGATGTCGCCTTTCTCGAGGAGCTCGCCGCCCGTGCGGCGGTCGCGGTCGAACACGCGGAGCTCTACCGGCGTAGTCGAGACACCGCGTTGACCCTGCAGCGCAGCCTGCTCCCACCGACCGTGGTCGAGCCGGAAGGGCTGGAGATCGCAGCCCGCTACGTGCCCGGGGTCGAGGACACCGAGGTCGGCGGGGACTGGTTCGACGTCATCGACCTCGGCGCGGGCCGGGTCGGTCTGGTCATCGGCGACGTCATGGGACGAGGGGTCCGCGCCGCGGCGATCATGGGTCAGCTGCGGACCGCGGTGCGAACCTGCGCGCGCCTGGAGCTGTCGCCGTACGAGGTGCTGACGCTGCTGGACAGCGTTGTCAGCGAGATCGACGAAGGCCAGATCGCAACCTGCATCTACGGCGTTGTCGAGCCGCATACAGGCCTGCTGACGCTTGCGAACGCGGGGCACCCACCGCCGCTGGTGGTGGCACCCGACGGTCTGGTGTCACGGCTGTACATGGAGGTCGGAACCCCGCTCGGTCTCGGCCGTGGTGACGTCAAGGAGTACACGGTCCGGTTGCACCGGGGAGCGTTGCTGGTTCTGTTCACCGACGGGCTGGTGGAAAGCCGGGAACGGGACATCGATGCCGGCGTCTCGGATCTGGCCGCTGTACTCGCCCGTCAGGACGGTTCCCTGGGAAAGCGGGCCGACCAGGCGCTTGAGGCGCTCGGTCGGGACGAGGGCCACGACGACGACGTGGCCCTGCTGCTGGTGGGACTGCCCGACACCGACTCGGGCGGGGCGACCCGCTACGCAGACATCGCGGTGCCCGACGGGCCGGCCGGCCTCGGCGAGGCCCGAGGGCGTGCCTACGACCTGCTGACGAGGTGGTGGGTGGACGCCGACACGACCGATTCCGTGGTCCTGCTGATGTCGGAGCTCGTCACGAACGCGCTGGTGCACGGCAGATCCCCGCTGTCCGTGCGACTGCGCCGGACCGGCTCCCGGGTGATTGTGGAGGTGTCCGACTGTGACCCGCGGCTGCCCCGGCGCCGTCACGCCGACTTCGACGACGAAGGCGGCCGTGGTCTTGAGCTGGTTTCGCTCATCGCGTCTCGCTGGGGGACTCGATCGGTCGGTGACGGCAAGGTCGTGTGGGCGGAGATTGCCGCGCCGCCGCTGTCGTGAAGGCTCGCCTGTCGTGAAGGTTCGCGTCGACTGAACCGGTGGTCACCGGGCCGGTCCGCGTCGCGACCGGCCGCACAGCGGCAAACCCTCGTCCTCGCGGCAGAATGCGCAGGAATTCCACTGCGCGGTCCAGGCGAAGGACACCCGGAAGGCAGCCGCGCGTGCTGCCCGCACGCCGAAGGCGCAGTACCATCCGTGGACGTTCTGAGAAGTCGGTCACCTCCCGATGGACACACCATCCCGGTCAGCTCCGTGTCGGGACAGGGCGCGTAACGTGAGGCCCGTGACAGACGTGGTGTTGCGCCTGGACGCGGTAACTGTTGTGCGGGACGGCGCGACGCTCCTTTCCGACATCCACTGGACTGTTGCCGACGGTGAACGCTGGGTCATTCTCGGGCCGAACGGCGCCGGGAAGACAACCTTGCTCCAGGTCGCGGCGAGTCGGGTTTTCCCGACTCGAGGAACGGTCGACCTGCTCGGTGGTCGACTCGGCGAGGTTGACGTGTTCGACGTCCGTAGTCGGGTTGGCCTGGTGAGTTCGGTGGTGGCGGACCTCCTTCCCGTCGCCGAACGCGTCCTCGACGTGGTCATGACGGCCGCGTGGGCTGTGGTCGGGCGGGCCGGTGAAAAATATTCCGATGACGACCTGCGGCGGGCCTACGATCTTCTCACGCAGGTCGGGTGCCGGAATCTCGTCGAGCGGCGATACGGCACTTTGTCCGAAGGCGAGCGCAAACGCGTCCAGATCGCGCGTGCGCTGATGACCGACCCCGAGCTACTGCTGATGGACGAACCGGCGGCCGGGCTCGATCTGGGGGCCCGTGAGGCCCTGCTGGCGCGTCTGACCCGACTGGTCGCGGATCCACTGTCGCCGGTGACCGTCATGGTCAGCCACCATGTGGAGGAAATCCCGCCGGGTGTGACCCATGCGCTGCTCCTGCGTGCCGGTCGTGTGGTTGTGGCCGGGCCCGTCGAGACGGTCCTGACCGGTCCGTCGCTGTCGGCGTGTTTCGGCATTCCCCTTGAGGTCGGTGCCGGCGCCGGTCGGTTCTCCGCGCGCCTGATGCCAGTCTTCCAGCATCGAGGGCGTACCACGCCGTCCGTCTAACCGTTGTTGTCGAGGAGAGCCCACAGCCACCCCGGCCCCGCTGTGGCCGCGCCCACGGCGTGGACACGGCCACGAAGCTCGCGGTCGGCGGTGATGACGAGAACAGCACCACGCTGCCGCCGGACAGCCTCGATGGCCGCCTCGACGACCGCGTCGTCGCCCGATCCGGGGGCGTGGACGACAACGAGCCTGCCGGTGCGTGGGCCGGTGCGTGGGCCGGTGTGGGTGTCGGGGTCCGGGCCCGCGACAATTCCCGCCCGGGCCGCGCCTTCGAGCACCAGGACCACCTGAGCGGGCAGGTCGCCCCGGTCCGCGGTCCGCGACGCGGACACGCCCGAGCACATCTTGGACAAGCGCTTGTGGAGGCGTAAGGCAGCGGCTGCGCGATCGCGCCACCATCCGTCCGGACGTGCCCCTATCACATTTGCCGCATCGACGATCCATGTCCGCTCATCCACCGTGGCTCCTCGCTCTACTACCAGACCGTGAATCGGATGAGCGCATCCGCGGCCCATAGTGGTGTATGAGATTCGCGATCGCGGGATCCTTGATGGCGTTGCGTGGTGCTCACTGCCGCCGTCCGGACCGTGACGTCCTTGTCTGCGCAGACCACCGGCGTTTCGGATCGGAAGTCGTGATTCGGCGACAACTCATGATCAAAATTTATCCTGACAGTGGCCTCCGACGCTTTGGCTAGACGTGACTCACGTCTACCTGAGGGGTGTTGTGTGGTGTCGATGACGCGGTGGACGGCATGTCGCAGGCGATGGCAGTCGCGCGTGTCCGAACCAGCCGTTACAGTTCTTCCTGATGACGTGGTAATACTAGTCTCGAAGAGTTCCGCGGTTCGTTGACCTGAAGGAGAGTGGCATGGCGCAGAAGACCATCGTGTCGTTGATTGACGATCTCGATGGACACGAGGCTGATGAGACTGTTCGGTTCGGACTGGACGGTGCTTCGTACGAGATCGATCTGTCCGAGAAGAACGCCACCAAGCTGCGTGAGTCGTTGGCTCCGTTCGTTGGGGCGGCGCGTCGGTCTGGTGGCCGGGCAACTGCCGCCCGCCGCGGGCAGCGTGGTGCTTCTCGTCGTACCGGGGGCACCGACCGTACCGCCGACATTCGTGAGTGGGCGCGAGCCAACGGTTACACCGTCAGTGACCGTGGTCGTATCGCCTCCAACATCGTTGAGGCGTACGACAAGGCTCACTGAGTGGCTCTCGGTCGCATTCGTCCAGTTGCCCGAATCCCACGCGATCACGACTGTTTTCGCGTGGTCGCAGGCCCGCGGGACCTGTTGCGACCGAGCGGTGGACCATGGAGCGGGGGTTCAGTCGTACGGTGGTACCGGCACGAAGAGGCCGATCCTCTGGTTGGTGCCACTTGCGGCCAATTTGGGGCATGTGGCAGTGCTGTTTTCTGGGCGACAGGTTGCGGACCCGCAACCTGTCGCCCAGGTCATGTCGTGACTCAGTTGCTCAGCTGTCGGGCCATCCAGTTTTCCACCCCGGGCCGGGCCCGGGGAAGTGCCGCTGACAGGTTGCGGTGGCCCTGGGTGGTGACGAGAATATCGTCCTCAATCCGCACCCCGATCCCACGCAGCTCCGGAGGCACCGTAATGTCGTCGGGCTGGAAGTACAGTCCCGGCTCAACCGTCAGCACCATCCCCGCCGTGAGTGGGCCGTCGCGGTAAGCTTCGTCGCGGGCGTGGGCGCAGTCGTGGACGTCGAGACCCAACATGTGTGACGTGGAGTGCAGGGTATACCTGCGATGCAGGCCCGCGTTCGGTGCTTCGGGGTCTTCCGCGAGGGACTCCTCAACGCTCACCGGAAGCAGTCCCCAGTCGTGCAGCGCCTCAGTTATCACCCGCATTGCCGCCCGGTGCGGATCGAGGAACTTTGCGCCCGGTCGCACCGTTTCGATTCCGGCCTGCTGAGCCGCATGGACCACGTCGTACACCTGACGCTGCACGTCGCTGAAATGTCCGTCCACGGGAAGCGTGCGTGTGATGTCGGCGGTGTAAAGCGAGCGGGACTCCACGCCCATGTCGAGCAGCGCGAGGTCGCCGGGCCGTACCGGCCCGTCGTCACGAACCCAGTGCAAAGTCGTGGCGTGGTGGCCACAGGCGACGATGGAGCCGTACCCGACGTCGTTGCCCTCGACCCGGGCGCGGCGCCAGAACGTACCTTCCAGCCACCGTTCGCCGTTGGGCAGTGTCATTGCGTGGCTCATCTCACGCACGCACTCGGAAAAGCCCAGGACGGTCGCGGCGACCGCCTCCTCCAGCATGGCCGTTTCGTAGTCGTCCTTGACCAGCCGCAGCTCGGAGAGGGCCTGGGCCAGTTCCACGTCCCGGTCGACCGTGGTGGGCGTGGACGTCTGTCGCTCGCCCGGGACGTAACGCAGGACCTGGCGGTCCACCCGCTCGTCCTGGCCGCGTACCACCCGGGTCGTCGCCGGTGACAGCCGGGCCAGTGCGTCGGTGAGCGCGCCGAGCGGGCGGCACTCGATCTCGAGAGCCGTCGATCTCTCCCGCACCCCTGCACGCGGTCCCACCCACAGTTCGCCGTAGCGCCGGTCGGTGTAGAAGGCCGGGGTGGAACGGTCCGAGCGGTCGGCGACATACAGGACGGCGTCGTGGTCGCCACCGGGGTTCGGATGAAGAATCACCACGGCGTCCGGCTCGTGACAACCGGTCAGCCAGAAAAAATCGCTTCCCGGCCGGAACGGGTAATCGGTGTCATTTGCTCGCACCTTGAGTCCGCCGCTGGGCACCACCAGCGTCTCGGCCGGGAATCGTGAGCTCAGTAGCGCGCGCCGCTTGGCCGCGTACTGCGCCACATCGTCACAGGCCGGCGTCATCGCGGCGGTGGGAGCCCATCCGGTGGCCATGAATCGACGGAAGGCGGACGGTGGCTGCTGGTCGTGGCTGGCCTGTCCTTCACCCGAAGCCGACTGCGTGGTGGACGACATGACGACCGGGGCGCGCTCGGGAACGGTCTCACCGGTGTGGATCGCGGTTTGACTATCTGCGACGGTTGGCCGTTCGGATCTGTCGGGAGAAGGCGGAGATCCGCCCGGGTGCGTACTCATGGTTCCAACGGTAGGCCGCGGCGCTCCGTGGCGGGTAGCGTCCCAGGAGTGCCTACGTCACCGGGTCCTATGGATGGTCTTCTTGTTGTCGATCTCACCCGGGTATTGGCCGGGCCGTTGTCCACACTGATGCTTGCCGATCTCGGGGCGAGGGTCATCAAGGTGGAGCGTCCCAGGCACGGGGATGACTCCCGCTCCTACGGCCCGTTCCTGGACGACCGGTCGCTGTACTTCGCGCGGGTGAACCGCGGCAAACAGTCGATCGCGCTCGATCTGAAGGATCCGGACGATCACGCGACGTTACTTTCCATCATCGACCGTGCCGACGTGCTCGTGGAGAACTTCCGTCCCGGCGTGATGGACCGGCTGGGT
Organism: Protofrankia symbiont of Coriaria ruscifolia; assembly: GCF_900634745.1. Lineage (NCBI taxonomy): Bacteria > Bacillati > Actinomycetota > Actinomycetes > Frankiales > Frankiaceae > Protofrankia > Protofrankia symbiont of Coriaria ruscifolia. The sequence goes on along the minus strand of NZ_CAAAFR010000173.1, from coordinate 12,968 downwards.
CTCGGCTGGGACACGTTGTCACAACGTAATCCTCGGTTGGTTTATGTGAGCGTCTCGGGCTTCGGGCAGACCGGTCCGTGGCGAAACCGACCCGCCTACGACGCGGTCGTGCAGGCGGCCACCGGGATTATGTCGATCACCGGTTCGCCGGACGGCGAACCGGTGAAGCCCGGCGTCCCGATCGCGGATCTTGCTGCCGGTCTGTATGCTTTCGGCGCGATCGGGGCCGCATTGTACGGACGGACGACCACCGGCCGCGGTACCCATATCGACATCGCCATGTTCGACGCCACACTGTCGTTGCTCGAAGGCGCGGCGTTGTCCTATCTGGCGACCGGCGACACCCCGCCGCGCATTGGTAACGCACATTACTCGATCGCGCCGTTCGACACGTTCGCCTGCGCGGATCGCAACATTGTGATCTGTGCCGCGAACGACGGCCTCTTTGCCGGGTTGTGTCATGCCTTGGATCGCCCGGATCTCAGCGTGGATCCACGGTTCGTCACCAACAGTGCCCGGCTGGAAGGCCGGGACGCGTTCAAACGGGAAGCGGAGAAGACCCTTCGCACCCGGCCGGCTGCGCATTGGCTGAAGGTGCTGCAGGAGGCGGGCATACCCTGTGGTCCCATCAACAACGTGGCTGAGGCGGTCTCCTCTGACCAGGCTGCTTTCCGTGACATGGTGGTCGATGCCGGTGGCCTTCCCCTGCCCGGGAATCCGGTGAAGATGGCGGACTGGCCGCAGACCTCCCAGCGGCCGCCCGAACCGGAACTCGACGCGGACGGCCCCGCGATCCGAGCAGAGTTCGGCTGATCCGACGGTGTCAGCGACGATCACAGGCGTCCTGGGGACGACACCCGGGGCCGGGAACATTCCGGTGGCTACCGGACGTCGACAGGGATGGCGACCGGTGTCAGCGGGTCTGCAAGGTTCGGTCGCGTTCTGGTGCCGTGGCGCTGCGGTGGACGAGGGGACGTGGTCATGACGTGGCCTCCGGACGGGCCTGGGCGACCTGACAGGGGGTGGTCTCCGGACGGGCCCGGACGGCCGCCTGGTACGGGTTGGCCTCCGGACGCGCCCGGGCGAGCTGGCAGACAGTGGCCCCCGGACGGGGTCCCCGGATGGCATCAGCCGCAGGGGCCGTCTCCTGACCCGCAGCCCGACCCGTTACGGCCACGACGATCCACCCGGCGCCGCATGGTCACCGGGGTGGCGGCGCTGGTGTCCGTCCTCGTGCTGACCGTGTCTAATGGTGGGTGGTTGACCCTGCGCTACTACGACAACAAGGTCAGCCGTGTTCCGTTAACCTTTCCCACCACCGACCGGCGACCGGGTGGGGCCGGCGGCGGCACCCGTAACATTCTTCTCGTGGGCTCGGACAGCCGCGCCGGCACGTCCGGGGAGTTCGGTGAGGTCGAGGGCCAGCGATCGGACACCACGATCCTCGCTCACCTGGACGCGGACGGCTCCACCACGCTCGCCTCGTTCCCACGGGACCTGTGGGTGACGATCCCCGCCTACACCGATTCCACCGGCCGCGGTCACGCCGCGCAGAAGTCGAAGCTCAACGCCGCGTTCGCACTGGGTGGACCGTCCCTGCTGGTGCGGACCATCGAGGGTCTGACAAAGATTCGTGTCGACCACTACCTGCAGATCGACTTCGTCGGCTTCCAGCGGATGACCGACGCTCTCGGCGGGGTGACCGTGTGCGTGAAACCGCTGCCCGGTGGGAGCACGAGCAACCTCAACGACAAGATGTCGGGGTGGCACGGCCACGTGGGTGACAACAGGCTCAACGGCGAGCAGGCGCTGGCCTTCGTCCGCCAGCGGTACGGCCTGCCCGAAGGTGACCTCGACCGGATCCGGCGTCAGCAACAGTTCATCGGAGTGATCTTCCGAGCGGCGACCTCCACCGCAACGGTGACCAACCCGGTCAGGTTGGGGTCCTTGCTGGACGCGGCCACGTCGTCGGTCACCGTCGACACCGGCACCTCCCTGACCGACCTGCAGCCGCTTGCTGTCCGGCTGCGCGGTGTCGGCACCGGAGGCGTCCGGTTCGAGACCGTCCCGGCGTCGCCCGGTCAGGCCGGCGGCCAGTCCGTGCTTCTCATCGACCCGAACAAGCTGGCGGCCTTCCTGGCCGGCCTCTCCGGCCCGCGACCGTCCGCGAGCGCCATGCCCTTGGGTGCCGTGCCCGTGGATGCTGCCGTGCTCCTGCCCGGTGGGCCGGCCATCACCCTGGTGGCCGCCACGGCTGCGGCTGGGACTCCCGCCGGGGCTCCCGCGGTGACCACGGCCGCGGCCGGTGCCACCGGGGGATCGTGTACCTACTGAGCCTTTGGCCTACCTACTGCTGGATCTTCGGTGTACCTGCCGGCTCCTGAGGCCGTTGCCGAGGCCGTTTTCCAAGCCGTCGCCACCGGCGGGAGCGCGGGAATGGCAGGGCGGTGTGGGTGGGGGATGGCAGGACGTCGTCCACGGGCGGCTGGGTGCGCTCGTTCTGCTCGTCGATGGAGGCGTTCAGTTCGGCGCCGAGCAGTACGGCCAGGGCCGTGATGTAGAAGAACAGCAGTGCGGCCACAGGCGCCGCCACCGAGCCGTAGATCAGCTCGTTGCCGAAGACCATCTCCAGATAGAGCCGCAGCAGGTAGCTGCCCACGTTCCAGACCACCATGGCCAGCAGCGCACCGGGCAGCGCCCGCAGCCACGGGCGCCGGGACGGCAACGACAGGTGGTACAGCGAGGTCAGCATCGCCAGGGAGAGGGCGGCGACCACCGGCCAGAACAGGACCTTCAGCAGCCAGCCGACGAGATGGTGGCGATCGGCGTCCAGCAGCTCGGAGATCAGGCTCGGTCCGAGGACGAGCGCGGGCAGCAGGATCACCCCGCTGGTCACCTGAGCTATGTAGAGTCGTAGCGCCAGTAGCCGACTGCGTACAGCTGATCGCAGCTGCCGCTGTCCGTAGGCGATCGTGATGGTGTTGACGTAGGTTGCCATGGCCGACGACCCGGTCCACAGTGACAGCAGGAAGCCGATCGAGATCACGTCCGGACGTCCGTGGGTCAGGATCTCGTTGATCGTCGGGCGAACCACGTCGTCGACGACCGAGGGCGTCAGCAGGTCGTCGGCGGTGTTCAGCAGGCTCTGGCGGATGTTGTCGACGGCGTCCGCGCCGACGGCGTCCCCGACGTAGCCGATCGTGCCGAGGATCGCCAGTAGTAAGGGAGGCAGTGACAGCAACTGCCAGAAGCCGGCTTCGGCCGCGAGGCCGAGCACGCGGTCGCGCCACGCGCCAGCGGCGGTCCGGCGGGCGAGAGTGAAAGCACGCATCGACACCCGTCTGAGCGAGGCGGTCACTGCCGTCGAAGTCCGGGTTGCTGGAATCCGGACTGGCGATGGTGCAAGGCTCGGTAACGGAGCGGCAGCAGGGTGAGTCAGATCAGGTGACCGCGACGTATCGGACGCAGAACCAGGTGCCTGTAGCACCGCGGACAGCAACCTGTTCGCCAACCACACGGGACCCACGGTACGGCCTCGGGTCTGGAGCATCTTCGGTGGTCGTCGGTTGACCCTGAACTGACCCTGTCGACTGCCATCAATGTTACCGACCGTATTGGAACAGATAGCGGAGGCATGTCGCCGGTCGACGTTCCATGCCTCCGGACTACGTCAAAACGCCCCCGCTGACAACGCTTCATCGTGTCCGCGGGGGGTTCGCCGGGCGTGTGTTTGTCGCCGAGCAGCAGTCGGTCAGGGGGAGATGGTCAGTTTGTCGGTTTCGTCATGATACTCAGCGGCCACGGCCCGCAGCTTCGAGTCGTGGGACTTGGCGTGGTGTCGGCAGAACAGCAGTTCGCCGCCACCGGGAAGCACGACCCGCACATACGCCTGCGCGCCGCACCGGTCGCACCGGTCGAGGTTGGTCAGCGTCGGTTTGGTAGTGGTTCCAGTCACACCATCTTCAACAGTCTTCGTCGGGATTTGGTTCCGCCCCGGCAGTGTGACGGTTCCCTCAGGGCCGAGTTGGTGGGAGTTGTGGCGAAGGGCCGTCGTCGGATGCCCGATCATGCCGGCTGCCAGCTGACTGGGAGAAACAGGCGCAGACAGGGCTGTCACCGTCGGTCACGGACGGCGTGCACCAAAGACGATGTCGTCCCAGGCGGGCACGGGTTTGCGGTTCTTGCGGCCGCCGGAGCCGCGTTCTGGTGTCCGGCCGGCGGCACCTGCACGCCCGCGGGGTGCCGTCGATGCCCGTGCGGCCGTGTCGGCTGCGTCAGCGGCGTCGGTGATGTCGGTGATGTCGGCGGCGTCGATGCCGTCGTCAACACCCGTCGCCGGCTCGGGAGCCGCCGTGGCCTGCGGATGTGAACCGGATACGGCGGACGCCCGCGGCGCGGGTGCGGCCGGTCGCTCGGCACCGGCCGGTGCCGGACCAGCCGGTACCGGTTCCGGCGCGATCGATCCGGACACCGTCGGAGCCGGGGTGTCCACCCCGATGACTGGCACGTCCTGAATCGGCCGGGCGTCGCGCGCGCCGACCACCTCGACCGTGACGGAGGCGACAGGCGCGACGGGCACTGGGTTCTGTGGCTCGGCTGTCCTGGTCAACGGGGCTGCCGGAGCCGGTGGGCGGATGACCGGCGCTTCGCTGCGGGCTGCCGGCCGTGGCAGCCCGTGTGTCCGCCCCCGGGCCGCGGCCGGCTGGATCGGGGTGGGCGGCGGTGCGGCCGCCACCGTGGGCAGTGACGCCGACAGCGGGGCGCTCGTGGCATCGGAGGGGACCTGCATCTCGTGCACGGTGGCAGGCTCCTGCACGAGAGTCAGCGCGGGGCCGGCGGGACGCGCGAAGACCGGTTGCGGGGGTGGCTGCGAGGCGGTGGGTTCGATCGGCGCCTCCGGAGCCACCAGCGCCCGGGCCGCGTCGTCATGCGGACGGACGCGGCGTACCACCGGGTCCCAGGTCCAGCGCGCGCACCGGCTCTCCGAGGTGAGCTGCACCAGCCAGATCCCGTCCACCCGGCGCCAGGCGTCCCACTGCGCGCTCTCCGGGTCGTCCTGCACGGCCAGCAGCCGCGCGTCCACGACCTCGCCGAGGGGGCGACCGGGTGCGCCGCCGGGGTCCTTCGGCAGCAGTGCGGCCCGCGCCTCCTGCACCACCCGGGCCCGTTCGGCCAACACCGGGCCCTCGTAGCGTTCCACCCGTTCGACCGGGATGCCGGCGACCCGCGCGACTTCCGCGGTGGTCTCGCCGGCCCGGAGGCGGGCCTGGATCTCCCGGGGGGTCAGCGCGCTTTCCTGGCGCACCTCGTTGCGTCGTGCGCCGCGCAACGTGGCCCGAAGCCGGTCGTCGACCGGCACTCGGAACTTCTCCGCGTCGGGTCCGCCAGCGGTATCGGCGAGTACGAGGTAGCCGCCGTCCTCGCTGAGCGCGACCGCCCGCAGCTCACGCATGGCGCCTCCTCATCGGCGTGGTCCGAGTCTGCCACAGCGCGTTCGGTGACGATAGGTACTCGGGCTATCGAACCCGCCGTTCATGCCTACAACCACACCTTGCCATCGGCGCACCCGCGGTGTCTCACCTTGCCGAGTCGACACGCTCTGTCGGAGTTGCCGGCATGGCGACAGCATCCACTTTTTTTACGGTGAGTGACATTAACATTACTTTTAGGGGCGCCGGCCCCCGGGGGGGCGGGTGGCGGGCGGACGCCGGCGAGGGGATCGTGTCGTCACTTTCGGGCGGGTCTGATCGCTGGCCCCGGCGAACAGGGCCGCGCCGACGATTCCGGCCTCGTTCTGCAGCTGCGCTGGCACGATCTTCGTGCCTACCTCGAGACGATCGAGAAAACGATCAGCTTTGCGGCTGGCGCCGCCGCCGATGATAATAAGGTCCGGCCACAGCAGCGCCTCGAGCGCACTCAGATAGCGGGTGACGCGCTTCGCCCACTTCTCCCAGGAAAGATCTTCGCGTTCGCGGGCCGCCTCGGACGCCTTCGTCTCCGCGTCGTGACCGCCGATCTCCAGATGACCGAGTTCGGTGTTGGGAACGAGCTGTCCGTGAAGAAACACCGCCGTGCCGATACCGGTGCCGAAAGTCGTCATGACGACGACACCGCCGACGTCCCGACCGGCTCCGAAGGCCATCTCGGCGACGCCCGCGGCATCGGCGTCGTTGATCACGGCAACGCCGCCCGGCAGTACCGATCCGAGCGTCGCCGCGACGTCGGTGCCCACCCAGCTCGGGTCGATGTTGGCCGCGGTCCTGGCCACACCGCCCTTGATGACGGCGGGAAAAGCAGCCCCGACCGGACCCGTCCAGCCGAAGTGCGCCACGACTTCCGCGACGGTCTTGGTTATGGCCGCCGGTTGCGCCGGTTGTGGCGTTGGTAGCCGGAAGCGGGGTGCGGCGAGCGTTCCCTCGTCGATGTCGACGGGTGCACCCTTGATACCGGTACCGCCGATGTCGACACCGAAGACCTGCATTTCGCCTGTGTCCTCCTGTTACCACCGGCCGACGCCGATATGCCCAGACGCGGTACCTGCCATGCGCGGTGCGCACCGTACCGTCGGGACCGCCCTGCCAACCCCGTGCCCACTCCACCATAGATCAGCACACGTCGCCGGCCCATCCGAGTGTGACACCGATATTCGGGGGCATCCGGTCGCGGGCGCCCGCCGGAGGCGGGATCGAGGACGATCTTTCCGGGCCACCCGGCCTAAGCTGCCACCCGACCTAAGCTGTGGCGATGATGAGCTTGCGCGATTCCCTCGGTCGGGTAGCCACGGATCTTCGGGTTTCACTGACCGACCGCTGCAACTTACGGTGTTCCTACTGCATGCCTGCCGAAGGTCTGGCGTGGTTGCCGCGGGAGGAGATCCTGACCGATGACGAGGTCGTCCGGTTGGTGCGGATCGCGGTGACCCGGCTGGGTGTCAACGAGGTCAGACTGACCGGCGGTGAGCCGACAGTGCGGCCGCGTCTGGTCGACATCGTCGCTCGCCTGGCAGATCTGCGGCCCCGCCCCCAGCTGTCAATGACGACCAATGGCACCTCACTCGTCCGCATGGCCCCGGCGTTGCGCGCGGCGGGTCTGGACCGGGTGAACGTCTCCCTTGACACATTGCGAAACGATCGTTATTTAGCGCTCACACATCGGGATCGGCTCGGTGACGCGCAGGCGGGGCTGGCCGCCGCGGCCGCCACTGGGATGGCACCGGTGAAGGTCAACGCGGTGCTCGTCCGCGGCGTCAACGACGACGAGGCAGCCTCCCTGCTGCGGTGGTGCCTGCAACGGGGCTACTTTCTGCGCTTCATCGAGCAGATGCCGCTTGACCCCCAGCACTCCTGGGACCGGGGTGCCATGGTCACCGGGGCGGAGATCCTCGCCAGGCTGCGCAGTGAATTCACCCTGTCGCTGCTGCCTGGTCGGGGCAGCGCACCCGCCGAGCTGTTCACCGTCGACGGCGGGTGGGGCACGGTAGGGGTGATCGGCTCAGTGACCGCCCCCTTCTGCGCAGCCTGTGACCGGGTCCGGCTCACCGCTGACGGGCAGGTCCGGTCCTGCCTGTTCGCTCGGGAGGAAACCGACCTGCGTACCCCTATGCGAGCCGGGGCCGACGACGCACAGTTGGCGGCGTTGTGGGCGCGGGCGGTCCGTGGCAAGCGGGCCGGGCACGGCATCGACGGTCCGGCGTTCGTCCAGCCGGCGCGGCCGATGTCGGCGATCGGTGGATGAGCGATCCATGGATGAGCTGGGACGCGCTGGTGCTTGCCGGCGGCTCGGCCCGAAGGCTTGGCGGGGTGGACAAACCGGCGGTTACCATCGGTAATCAGACCCTGCTCGAACGCGTCCTGGCCGCAGTGGATGATGCCCGTGGCGTGGTCGTGGTCGGACCCCGACGTCCTGTCGCGGTGGCGCGCCGCATCGTCTGGACACGCGAGCAACCGCCTGGCGGGGGACCGGTCGCAGCCCTGGCCGCCGGCCTGGAGCTGGTAGGCGCACCGTTGGTGGCCGTGCTTGCCGCCGATCTTCCGTTCGTGACGGCGGAGACCCTCGGCGCGCTCGTGCGGGCCGCCGGCGGATGCGATCATGACGGTTCCCATCCCGCGCCCGGCGGCCGGGCCGTCGACAACGTCGACAGTGTCGACAACGATGCCGTGCAGGGTGCCATGCTGGTCGACCCGGCGGGTCGCCGGCAGTACCTGACCGGTGTGTGGCGGACGTCGGCGCTGCTGGCGCGGCTACCAGCGGTCACCTCCGGCGTCCCGCTGAGGTCGGTCCTGACCGACCTGCGGGTGCGGATGCTGTCCGCTGACGCGCGTACCACCCTGGACTGTGACGAGCCGTCGGACGTCGAACAGGCGCGGCGCTGGGCCAGGATGGCCGGATGAGTCCTCTTGACGACTGGGTGGTCGACGCGGCCGGTGCGCTCGACCTCGACCCGGCACTCCTTGACGTCCACGGCGTTCTGGATCTCGCTCGTGACGTGGCGCACACCATCGCGCGGCCCGCGGCTCCCCTGACCGCCTTCCTCGTCGGCCTCGCGGCAGGATGCAACGGCGGTGATCCGCAGGCGGTCCGGCTGGCCACCGAAAAGGTGCTCGCTCTTGTCGCGGCCCGCACACGCACTGATGGCTAACGCATCCAGGCCGGGTTGTCCTCCAGCAGCGCTCGCATGTCGATGACCATCGTCTGCATGGTGAGTGGGTCGTCCAGCCCCAGACCACCCGGGGCGGACAGGGGCAGCACGTCGTCCGCGGCCGGCGCCGGGCCACGGTTCGCCCCGCGGCCCGGTTTGCCCACCGGTGGGTCAGGCGGCGGCAGGCGTGGCAGCGCAGTCGTGGCAGCGTCGGGGTCGACGCCGCTGGGGCCGAAGGCGTGGCCAGGATCCAAGGCAGAATGATCATGTTTTTCGCGTGCCGCTGGGAAGCCCTCGCGTGCCGCTGGGAAGCCGAGGGGCTCGGCTCCTGCCCGTGCCTGTGACCGGGCCCGCGTCGTGACGATCGCCTGGTCCAGCCCGCCAAGCCCGGCGATCACCACGAACCCCGGCAGCGCGAAGATCGCCGGTCGCCATGCGGTCAGCGCCACGAGAGCGAACACGATCACGATCGTGAATGCTCCGATCGTGTGGCGTTGCACGGGTGGCAGCGCCGGAACCTTTCGACCATGTCGGTAGTGCGCCACGGGCTCGAGTGTGCCTCTCTCGGACGAACCAGCCAAAGCCCGGCCTCGACGAACCCATTCCTCTACCGGCCGTAAGCAGAGCAGGGTGGGGCGGAAGCGGACGCCGGTGTCGGCGCGTCGGCGAACAATGACCGGAGACCCTGGGCGCCGGCGTCAGCATGGGCCTCGATCGTCCATGCGATCATCGCGCGCTCCCGGTTGTTGCGGGCGGAGGCCAGGCGCTCGGCGTCCTGCCAGGCGTTCTCCCGAGCGGCGACCAGCGTCGGTATGAGACCTTCGCGATCGAGCCCGAGCAAGGCCGCCACCTCGTCGGGCAGCGAGCCCAGTGGAGTCCTTGCCTGCGCGAGCAGGGAGACCGTCACCCCTGCCAGGATCTCGTTGATCCGGTCGTGGTCGCCCTTGTGGCTGCTTCCGTCGGGGCCGACCAGGCCCATGTCGGCAAGGACGAACGGAAGGTCACGGGTGATGTGCGCGTGCATGCCGAGTATCAGGTCACCGGCGGGGGGGACCGCGGGCGTCGAGGCTGCCGCAAAGGCTGTCCGCCACACCGGTGGCACGCCGGCCTGCCCGCCGGTGGACCACCCGTCGAACGCCCGGAAGTAGTACTCGGCGAACCGCGCGGCCTCGGCGTGGACCCAGGCAGGGTCGGCGAAGTAGCCCGGTGTCGCGGCCGCGTCGCGGAACGCCTCGGTCGTGCGCAGGTAGACGAGGGCGAAGAGCGCCCTGGGATCGCAGTGGTCTTCCAGCGGCCGGAGTCGGTTACGCATTGTGTTCAACGTTTCGTCTGTGCACGTTGCCGAACCGGTTGTGCAGGGTGATGGAAACACCCGTTCTGCCTGCTGTGCTCCGTCGCGGACGGCCGGCGTCGCGGCCCAGGCGGGCATAGCAGTGATCAGCAGGCCCGCCGTCAGAGATATCATGACTGCGGTGCGTAGCCGGCTCATGAGTCTCATAGTAGCCTTGTGGCTACTTGAAGTATTTACAATCCGGCAGCGAGTCGCGATACTGCTGCGCTATGTCCCTCAATGGTCACACTTCGAGTGAGGTGGCTACGCTGTGCGGTTCTCGGCGTTGTCAGGGTGCTGGTGGTGAATCCGCTCGCCATGGCCTGGTCGAGGACGGTCCGGCAGGCCGAAACCCCGCCGGCCCCGGGGAGCGCGCCGGCCCTTCGACCACAGCGGGCCTTCCGGCCACGGCGGACAGTACCGCTCAGGACATTCTCGGCAGCTTGACCGAGATCGTCTTCCGGACCGATGCCCAGGGCCGCTGGACCTACCTCAACCCCGCGTGGACGACGGTGACGGGCTTCGACGTCGCATCCTGCCTGGGCAAGCACTTCCTCGACTACGTGCACCCGGAGGAACGCGAACGCACGGTGGCGCTGTTCATGGCTGTGGTGGCCGGCGGCGCCGACCACTGTCACCACGTGACGCGCTATCGGACCCGCGGTGGGTCCTACCGCCGCGTCGAGATTCGCGCCAACCTGCTGCGCGGGCCGGACGGCCAGGTCACGGGCAACCTGGGGACGATCGTCGATGTGACCCGCGGTCACATCGACGCCGAGACGGTCGGCGAGCACACGGCGTTGCTGGAGCTCGTCTCCGACAGCGCCCCAGCCGACGATCTTCCGGTGGGCATCCTGTTCTTCGACCGTGCCTTCGGAGTCCGCCGCGCGTCGCCGGTCGTGGACCGTCTGATCGATGATCATCTGCGGCTCGGTGAGCCGTTGGAGCGGCTGGCCGGACTGCTCAGGCCGCACGGTGAGGGGGTTGCGCTGGAGGGCGAGTGGGGGCTGGTCGCGACGGCGATCAGGACCGAGCGGCCGCAACACGCCGATCTGAGCCTCCTCGCCCGGCCTGTGGGTACTTTGCCGCCGGCTGCCGCTGGTCCCGCGACTGCCGCCGGGTATGCGCGGGAGCGGGCGTTGCGGGTCTCGGTGATCCCCAACCTCGGTGGGTCCGAGGAGCTGCTGGCCATGGTGCTGCAGGACGTGACGGACCTGCGACAGGCCGAACGGCGACAGGCTGCTGTCGCCCAGCTCGGTCAGCGCGCACTGTACGGGACGACGATCTCCAGCCTCCTGCGGGAGGCCACTCAGGTGGTGCGCGACACCCTGAGCCTGCCGCACTGCGAGGTGCTGGAACCCGCCGCGCAGGATGATTCGATCATCGCTGCGGCCCTGGCCGCGGACAGCCCGGTGGTCGTCGACCACAGCGCGACGCCCTTGGGCGTGCTGTTGCGGGGTGCGTCCACGGCCTCCGGCGGCACCGATGCGGCCGGCGGTGTCGCCGCCCGCATCGGAGCGCCCGGTCGAAGCTTCGGGGTGTTGGTGGCGTACACGACGCATCCACGGGAGTTCGCCGCGGACGAGGCGGATTTCGTCCAGTCGGTCGCCAACGTCCTGGCGGCGGCGATCGAACGCCACGGCGCCGAGCGGGAAGTCCGGCACCAGGCCCTGCACGACCCGCTGACCGGCCTGGCCAACCGGGTTCTCCTGCATGACAGGATCTCCCAGGCGCTGCGGGAGGTCCAGGCCGAAGACGGCCAGCTCGCTTTGCTGCTCATGGATCTCGACCGGTTCAAGGAGATCAACGATACGTTGGGTCACAGCGTGGGCGACGACGTGCTGCGCGAGGTCGCAGCGCGGCTGGGACATGCCACGCGGCATACCGACACGATCGCCCGCCTCGGCGGGGACGAGTTCGCGATCCTGCTTCCGTCGACGCCAGGGGGTGTCGCTGACGCGCTGGCGGTCGCGAACTCCGTCCGGGCGGTGCTGGCCGAGCGCATCGACGTCGGCTCCCTGCCACTGCACGTGGACGGCAGCATCGGGATCACGGTCGCTCCCGGTGACGGGCGCGATCCCGGGACGCTGGTGCGGTGCGCGGACGTGGCCATGTACCGGGCGAAGCAGCTGTCGCTCGGCGTCGCCGTCTACGCCCCTGAGACCGACCAGAACCGTCGGGAGCGTCTCGAGCTGCTCGGTGGGCTGCGTTCGGCGATCGCGGGCGGTCAGCTCGTCCTGCACTATCAACCCAAGGTGGACCTGCGTACCGGCCGGACCACGGCGGTCGAGGCGTTGGTCCGCTGGCAGCACCCCGCCCACGGGCTGGTCGAGCCGGGCCGCTTCGTCCCCTTTGCCGAGCAGAGCAACCTGGTCAAGCCGCTGACCCGCCGGGTGCTCATGCTCGCCCTCGACCAGGCGCGATCATGGTGGGACGCGGGAAGGCTGCTGCCGGTCGCGGTGAACGTCTCGGCCCGGATGCTGCACGACGCGGAACTGATCTCGACCGTGCGGGCGGAGCTGGACCGGACTGGCATGCCGCCCCAGGCTCTCGAACTCGAGCTCACCGAGAGTGCGGTCATGCTGAACACGCGCAACGCGATGAACGTCATCACCGAGTTACGCGGTGAGGGAATCCGGATCTCCGTGGACGACTTCGGGACGGGATACTCGTCCCTGGCCTACCTACGGGACCTTCCCGTCCACGATCTCAAGATTGACAAATCGTTCGTGGTCAATGTGGCGCACCGCACAAAGGACTTCTCGATCGTCCGGTCGATCATCGATCTTGCCCACAATCTCGATCTTCGAGTGGTTGCCGAAGGCATCGAGTCGAGCGAAGTCTGTAGCTTGCTGCGTGACCTCGGTTGTGACGAGGGGCAGGGTTTCTACCTCGGCTACCCGGTGCCGCCCGCGGATCTTGTGGCCTAGCGGGTCGGGAGACCGGGTCTGGGGGCCACTGAGGTTCGAGGAGGGGTTCAAGGGGTCAGGGGGTCAAGGG